>JBDTQV010000186.1:0-4666 GCA_039932015.1 Gemmatimonadota bacterium
CCTGGTCCGAGGACATCGCCAATCGCATCAATGGGCTCGAGCACGAGCGGCCGGTACTACCGCAGGTACGGGTGCACCAAATCCGCGCCGGCGTCGTGTACGACAGCGGCGGCGTGCGCATCACCGCGATCGAGGTACCGCACGGCGCGTGGCGGTATGCCTTCGCCTATCGGATCGATGCAGCGCAACGATCGATCGTCATTTCCGGAGACACCCGCCCCTCCCGCACGCTCGAGCGCGCGAGTGCAGGCGTCGACGTCCTGGTCCATGAGGTGTATGCCGGCGACAGTCTTCGCGTCGAAGCACGCCCCGGTGGCGAAGACTGGCCCCGCTACATGCGCGATGCGCACACATCCGACGCCGAGCTCGGCGCGATCGCCGCGCGGATCAAGCCGAAGCTCCTCGTCCTCACGCACCTCATTCGGATGGGCGCATCCGATTCGACCATGCTTGCGGCGCTGCGACGAGGCGGGTTTAGCGGGCGCGCTGTTATCGGGCGGGACGGAGACCGGTTCTGAGATAGCATTCGCGCGGCGAACGTGCGGGCGCCGCATCCGGAAACGATCCATGCCCGAACAGCACCCGCCGCGCGATGCCGCGACACGGATGTGATCTCAGCGCCGCACACGCCAGCTCGGCCGCCGCTGGCGAGCGTATCGCGCTCAGCACCCGCCGGAGCAGGAGTCGTTTGCGGAACTTCGCGCGGAACGCCGCGCCGCCATATCGCGCGAGCGCAGCCACGTCGCCTGTCTCGAGGAACTCGACGGCCACCTCGGCGGCGAGTGCGGAGAGCCGAAGACAGGGATCGAGTCCGCCGGCGGTGAGCGGCGAAACCGCGCCCGCAGCGTCGCCGGTCAGCAACCCGTGCGGGCAGGCAATGCGCGGCAGCACGCCACCCACCGGAATGCGGCCGCCTCGCCGCTCGCATGGCGCCACGCCGTCCAACCTGAACCGCGGTGCAACCCGCGCATGAAAGCGGCGGAGCGCCTCGGCCGGTTGAAAGCGCGCGGCGTAGCCGCCGACGCCGACGTGCACTTCTTCACCGTCATCCACCACCCACGCGATGTAGCCGGGCGCGAGCTCCGGGTCGAGCCAGCAGTGGAACGCGGGCGCGAGTCCGCTGCCGCCGCCCTGGAACACTTCCTCGACGCCAACAATCCACTCGCGGTTCTCATCGAGCCCGAGTGCGGGTGCAATGCGGGAGACTGCGCCGTCCGCACCGACGACGAAACGGCTCGCGAGCCGAGTACGCCGGCCGGCTCGCTCGAGCGTCACCATCGAACCTGCCACGCCACGCTCGACTGAGCCGACGCTCGTCGCGGGAGACCATTCGACACCGGCGCTGATGCACGCGTCGAGCGCGCGCTGGTACAGCGCGCCCATGCGTCCCACTCTGAACTCGTCATGCGGGCTCTCAAACTCGAGCGCGCGGCTCTTCGGCGAGTAGAGCACCATGCGCCGGACCGGCGGACCGAGACAGTTATCCGGAAGTGCGAAGCTCTCGAGAGTGCGGCGGACGAAGATGCCGGTAGTGTGGACCGCGTGGTCGACGGCGGGCTTCCGGTCCGCGAGCAGGACGCGCGCACCGGATTCGCCGAGGCGGCGCGCAGCCTCGAGGCCGGCGAGCCCGGCACCGACGACGAGTGCATCGCAACTTTGCGTCATAAAGCGTACCTCGCAAAAAAAGGGCGCGCCTGCGCGTTTCATGGAGGAGAACGCCCTCACTTTATACCACAAAGCATAATCACGCAAGGATCACGGGACCGGCACGCCGCGCCCCGTACCCGGCCCGATGAGCCGGCTGCTCCGGAAATTACGCCTGTCACTTCAGGCAGTCCTGTCTACCCGTTTCACGGAGCAGCCGATGCACCCGTCCCGCCCCCCACGTCGCCTCCATCTGTTTGTGGCCGCGGCCGCCGCACTTTTGATCGCCTGCAGCTCGGACAATACCGCTCCCGGTGGCGCCACGGGGAGCCTTTCGCTCAGCATCTCCGGGCTGCCGAGCGGCACCGTAGCGGCAGTAGATGTGACGGGGCCGGGTGGCTACAGCAAGTCGGTGACGGCAGGCGGCGTCCTGAGCGGTCTGACCGCCGGGACGTACACACTCACCGCCAACCGGGTAACCGATGTCGGCCTCGACTACGCGAGTCCGGCGGCGACCGTCACGGTGGCCGCCGATGCGCAGGCAACGGCGACCGTCGCGTACGCACTCCGGAGCCTGCCGCGAAGCTCGGCTAACCGCACCGACGAGACGGCGAGCCCCAAATACCGGATCATGTACGTCCTGCCGAGTGACGGGGTGGATCGGAACCTCGACACCGACGGCACGCTGCTCAGGACCATCTCGTCGTGGGAGCGCTGGTACGCGAGCCAGACCGGCGGAAAGCACCTCCGCCTCGACACGAGCGACGGCGCGCCGGACATCACCTTCGCCCGGATCGCGCGCACCGACGCAGTCATGACATCCTACGGCGTTTTCATCCGCGACTCGCTGGAAAAGCAGCTCGTCGCGGCCGGCTACTCGAGCCCGAATACGCTGCTGCTCGTCTACTATGACGGCGGCAACCAGTCGAGCTGCGGCTCGGCGGCCTATCCGCCGGCGTTGCCGGGTGTGCTCGCCGCGGTATTCCTGAAGGGCCTCGCGGGGTCGGCGTTTCCCTGCGCATCGAATCCTTTCGCCGCATCGCCGACAGCGGCCCCGGGATACCTCGAGTTCACTGCCGCGCACGAGGCGTTGCATGCGCTCGGCATCGTCAGCCCGGGCGCGCCGAACTACTCAAATCAGCATGTCGGCAACGATCCGACCGACCTCATGTATGCCGGCGCGCTGGCCTGGCACCCGGCGGTGCTCGACGTGACCAAGACCAACTACTACAATCCCGCCGGCCTCCCGGCGGGTCTTATCAACCTGGCGACGTCTGCCTATCTGGTTCCCTGAGCCGGGGTGGTCCGGACCGCCTCGCGTCCGGACCACACGCTCCAGCCCACGGCCGGACCAAGCGATCGGTGGGTCCGAGGCAGCCAGCATGAGCCGTGGCCAGCCCAATTTGCGCTGTGATAGGTAGCGACCAGGATCGGCCGCACCGAACCCCCAGCTCACCCGCATATTGAGGATGATATGGATATTCCCACGTTTCCCGGCCGCTACCGCGCCATCAGTGCGGCCGCCCTGACCTTCGCCGCCTGCGTGATCGCGTCGGCCTGCAACAAGAACAACGCCGGTGGTCCGAGCGGCCCGAGCGGGTCGACCGACCCAGTGCACTCCACGATCGTCCCCTCGAGCAATTCGAGCATCGTCGAGGCCAGGACGTCGCAAATCGTCACGGATGGCTCACCCCCATCGGCGGTCTTTGACGACTTCACCCTGACGTCGGGCGCGACCATCGGCACCGTAGGCTGGCAGGGGATCTACTGCGTGCAAACGGCGAATGCGCCGGCCCCGAGTCCGACCGCAAGCAGCTTCACCATCTCGTTCTGGGCCGATGCCGGCGGCCAGCCCGATGTCTCCGCGCCACTCAAGACCTCGACCTATACTGTGGCCCAGGTCGGCCAGACGTTTCTGAAGAATGTCGACGGATTCTACTGCGGCACCGCGTTCCCCACGTCGTGGAACTTCTACAACTACTCCGTGGCGCTGACCACGCCCTTCACCGCGACGGCCGGGACCAAGTACTGGCTGAGCATCCAGGCGACCACCCCGTCGTATGCCGTGTACTTTGGCTGGCGTGACGGTGTGCCGGACAATCACCGGTCCCTGCAGCTTTTCCAGGGCACCTTCACCAGCTACGCGTTCGACCGCGCCTACTCGCTCGCCCCGTGAGCACCGGCGGCCGCGAGCACATTGGCACAACCAGGCGGCGTTCTGATGACGAAGATTCGTGTGGCCGGCTTCGGCGTATCAGTTGATGGTTTCGCGGCGGGGATCGAACAGGGTTTGGATGACCCCCTCGGCAAGCGGGGGCCCGAGCTGTTCGGATGGTTCTTCCGGACCCGCAGCTTTCACGAGATGCAAGGCAAGTCCGGAGGCGAGACCGGTCCGGATGACGATTTCGCGCGACGTTCGATGGCAGGCTTCGGCGCCTTCATTCTGGGACGGAACATGTTCGGTCCGGTCCGGGGCGAATGGCCTGACGACCAATGGAAGGGCTGGTGGGGCAACAATCCGCCGTATCACGCACCGACGTTCGTGCTGACGCATCATCCACGGGCATCGATAGAAATGGACGGCGGCACGACCTTCCACTTCGTTACCGAGGGCGTTGAAGCGGCGTTGCAGTGCGCGCGCGACGCGGCCGGCGGCAAGGACATCAAGATCGGCGGCGGAGTCGGAACCGTCCGGCAATTCATCTGTGCAGGTCATGTCGATGAGATGCACCTGGCAGTCGCCCCCGTGGTACTCGGTCAGGGCGAAGCGTTGTTCCAAGGCATCGACCTTCGCGCCCTTGGCTATCATACGGTCGAACACGTCGCCACCGAGCGCGCTACCCATCTCGTGCTGGCGCGCTGAACTCGCGGGTGGATCCGGCGCGCCGCGGTGCGGCCACGGCGGTAACTACGCAAACGCCTCAGTTCCGTCCCGCGAGTGATGGCCACACCTGCTGCAGCGTGCGGAACGGGCCGCGGCACAGGTGCACGATCTGGTCGCGCTCCTCCTGCACGGCGTACG
>JBDTQV010000187.1:0-4661 GCA_039932015.1 Gemmatimonadota bacterium
TCGCCTCCGCGCACTTCTACGACGTCGGGGTACCGGAAGGGTATCGCGAGGCTGTCGTGGATTTACCCGCCAAGGTCTGAGCGGCTGATGAGCGGCTCATTCGACTATCAGCTCACCGAGCTTGGCGGCCTCTCTCCCGCCCGTCTCGACGATCCCGATACGTTGTCCGCCGTGCTCGTTGCCGCCGCGGCCTCGATCGGCCTCTCCGCCGATTCGCCTCCCATCGTCCGCGGCGGGGTGCTGGGCCACGCGGCCGCACTCGTGTCGGTAGACGGTCACATCGTCCTGCACACGACGCCGCGCGCCGGCACCTGCCTCGTCGATATCGTGGTCCGGAAGCCGGCGACCACCGCCCGCGGCCTCGAGGTCATTGCGCGGCGCCTCGCGCGGGACTGACACGCCTCTCCACCGGGCTCCCCGAAGCACCCACAGATGTTTCCTCCAACCCTTCCGCAACACTGGCATGGAAAGTGGTTGATGGACGGCGCGACAGCTTCCAGCCGTCCGTCCCGTTCGGAGCTTCCGATCCATGCCGCACGCCGCGCTTCCTTCGGAATACGAGGGGCCGCTCTCGATGATCTTCTGCAACGACGCCGAGCGCGCCTATCAGATCCGGCTCGGACTCGGTCGTATCCCTGGCGTGCTCGTCGATTTCATTTGCAAGCAGGGAGTGCAATTCGCGGTATTGTCCCGGCGCTCGACGCCGAGCCGGACGATCGGCCAATGGTACCCGGGCGATCACGATCTCGACTATGCGCCGGGTCGGCCTTCGTTCGACGCCGCGGCCGGCTGGTACGATCCTGCCAATCGGCTTATCGCAGTGACACGATCGCGCGATCCGGAGCGGACCGTGATTCATGAGGTCGGGCACGCGCTGGACTACCTGCTCTATGAAGGCACGCAGGTGAACGTGCAGCGGCACTTTCGGCCAGGACACGCGGTGACGCCGTATGGCAATACCAACCCGGCAGAGTTCTGGGCGGAGGCGTTCCGCGTGCGGTATCATCCGGGAGCGCTTAAGCAGGATGCGCGGGAGGCGATTCACCGGGCAGCGCCGGCGGTCCTCGAGACGATCGAAGCCCTGCCGATGCTGGTGGCGTGCTAGGGCGGAGACAGAAAGTCAAGAAAGTATTGCGTTTTCTGGGATTGTTGGGTAATCTGGTCATGTCTTCGCGCTGGACCAGTCTTACGTCATCCAGGAGAACGCACATGTCGTCCCGCTTCACATCAGCCGCCCTGTTCCTGCCATTCCTTGCCGCAGTGACGCCTTCCTCAGCGTTTGCGCAGAAACCCACTGACCCGCAGATCGCCGCCATCGTCGTTGCCGCCAACAGCGTCGATATTTCGGCCGGCCGCCGCGCGTCGCGGACGACGCATAACCGCGCTGTTCGCGCGTTCGCCATGCAGATGGTCACCGACCATTCGGCGGTGAACAAGGCCGCGACCGATCTCGTGACCCGGCTCCATGTCACGCCGGAAGCGAGCGCCACCAGCCGCGAGCTCACCGCGGGCGGCAAGACGAACGAACGGTCGCTCCGCGGAAAGCACGGCCGGGCGTTCGACCGCGCCTATATCGACCACGAAGTTGCGTACCATCAGGCCGTGCTCAACGCCATCGACAGCACCCTCGTGCCCAATGCCACGAACGCAGACCTCAAGGCGCTGCTGGTGCAGACCAGGCCGGCGTTCGTCGCACACCTGGCGCACGCGCAGCGCGTGCAGGCCGAGCTCAAGTAAATCCGGGAGGGCGGCGTGTCGTCGATTTCCTTTACCGAGCGATTCTTCTCCAGCACGCGCGGCCGCATCGTGTCGCTGCTGCGGCGGAAGGAAGCGACCGTCGAGGAGCTTGCCTCCGAAGTGGGGGTGACCGACAACGCCGTCCGCTCGCAGCTTGCCGCGCTGGAACGTGACGGGCTCGTCCGCCGCGGCGGATCGCGACCAGGTGTGGCCAAGCCGTCATATCTGTACCGCATCGCGGCTGACGTCGAGCCGATGCTCTCTCGGCTCTATGCGCCGATGTTCGTCGAGCTGATGCGGGAGCTCAGCGGGCGAATGCCGTCCGCTGAGCTGTCGGCGGTGATGCACGCAGTCGGCCGGCGGCTCGCGGCGACGGTTCCCCCTCCTCATGGGGATCTCCGCTCGCGCGTCGCCGCCGCCAGCGCCCTGCTCAACGCACTCGGCGGTGTCACTGAAGTCGAGGCACGCGGACCCGCACTCGTGATCCGCGGTTACGCATGCCCCCTCGGCGCCGCCGCCACGGATCACCGCGAGGTGTGTGAAGCGGTCGAGATGCTGCTCGCCGCGCTGCTTGATACGCCAGTCCGCGAGCAGTGCGACCGGAGTGACCGGGCACGGTGCTGCTTCGAGGTGTCGCTCCCAGGCGACTGACCCGGTCAGTCGCGGCGCGACGCCCCGTGCAGCCCGGACTTCACCGCGCGTGCGAGGCCGCGCAACACGATTGCCACCGGTGAGCCGCCGCTGAACGCCACGGCGATCGCATGGAGGTAACGAGGCGAGAACGACGCCTCGTCCGCAATCGCGAACACTGGATCCCACCGATCCGGCTGCAGCCCCGCTACGAAGGAACGCAGGTGAACGTGCAGCGGCACTTCCGGCCAGGACACGCGGTGACGCCGTATGGCAATACCAACCCGGCGGAATTCTGGGCGGAGGCGTTCCGCGTACGGTATCATCCGGGCGCGTTGAAGCAGGACGCGAGGGACGCGATTCACCGGGCAGCGCCGGCGGTGCTGGAGACGATCGAAGCCCTGCCGGCACTGGTTTCAGGTTAGCGGAGAGCTGTGCTTCGAGATCAGACTCCCGGGCGAGCGATCCGGCCGGGCTCGGCTGCCCAGGCCAGCTCCGTCTGGGCGGCGCGCTTCAGTCCTCGCAGCACGATGGCCGCCGGCGAGCCGCCGCTGAACGCCGCCGCAATCGCATACAGATGGCGTGGCGAGAACGCCGCCTGGTCGACGATCGCGAAGATCGGATCCCACGAATCGGGCTGCAGCCGCGCCTTGAACGCGGCGAGCCCGTCGAAGTTGTAGAAGCGGCGCCCGTGGGCGTGCACCCATGCGAGCACGCCGCGAAGCCAGAGCGGATTATGGTCCGGCGGCCGCGCGCCCAAGCGGGAGAGCGGTGCGAGACCCAGCGTCACGTACTCCGCGCCCCCGGCGCCGAGCGCGCGCATGCACGCATCGACCATCAGCTGCGACGTGCCGTTGGGTGCGCGATTGCCGCGGACGAACTGCTCGACCAGCCAGCCATTCCGCCGCGGCACCGGCGAGGCGATGAGGAACGCCATCGGTTCGCCGGCAATCTCGGCGACGAAGACGCGCCGATCGGCCAACCGGGACAGCGTCTCCGGCTCGACCAGAAAGTGGAGTGGCGGAAGCCCGCGGGTGGCGAGCCACTCCCTCAGGCATCGCCGGAGTGCGCCGCTTCGCTCGGCGCGCGCCGCTTCCCACTCGATGACCCTGACGCCCTTGTTTCGCGCGCGATGCAACTGCGCCCGGAGCGATGCGTGACGCGCGGGAATCTCCGGCCATCTCCGGGGGTCCCAGACCGGTTGCGCGCCGAGCACCACCTGTGAGTATCGCCCATCGTGGCGATACAGCGATTCGAGCCGCCCCTCCGCGCCGAAATAGCACACGCGCAGCGCCGAGCGGCGCGTTGCCGTCTCGAACTCGGCAGCGACGGCCGCCAGGCGCGCAGCCCGGCAGACCGGCGCGCCAGCCACGACGCGCACGCCGCACGCGTCTGTGTAACCCACCACCGCGTCGCCGCCATCGGAAAACCAGTGCGCGATGCCAGGATTGACGATCTGATAGGCAGTCGCATTCCACCCGTGAGCGAGCACCAGTGCGCGCGCGCGCTCGACCTCGCTCCCGCTCTCGGGCGCGGCGCTCACCATTAGCGCCGGCGCAGAAACCGCTCGGCGAGCTGCTCGAGCCGCTCGTCGCCGCCTTCGCGCGCGCCGTCGAGCATGCGCTGTACATGCGGGCGGAGAACCGGCTCTCCGAACACATAGCCGGTGGCCGCTTCCGCGCCGCTGGAATCGCCGACATCGGCGCCGCGGAGCAGCGCGCGGGCGGCCGCCTCGTCGTAGCCGGGATCGTCGCGGGCCGGGAGCGGATACCGGTGGATTTCACCGCCCGCGTCCTCATTTACGAACGCCCTGGACATCTCCTGCCTTTCCCTCGGAGTTGCGACTGCGCTACCAGCAGCCTCGATCGCGCCCGATCACCGCAGGTCCGGAAAAGCCGCCGGGCCGGGGCTCCGGCTTCCGCCCCTCGTTGCCATAGACCGTTTGCACCAGCGCAAATCGGTCAGGTCACCTCGACGTTCAGCATCATGCCGAGATCTTCGTGCTCGAGATTGTGGCAATGGAGCAGGAAGAGACCGCGATAGGCATTGAACTGAATCAGCACCTCGACCGTCTCGAGCGGCATCACGAGCACCGTATCCTTCCAGCCCCGCTCGTACGGATACACCGTCCCCCGCCCGCCCAACCGCGTCATCACCTGGAAGTGCGTGCCGTGCATATGCACCGGATGCGGATGCACGCTCTCATTCCGAAAGGTCCAGCGCTCGACCTGACCGAATGGCACCTGCACGTCGACCCGGTCCATATCGAAACTGAGGCCGTTGATCCGGTGCAT
>JBDTQV010000188.1:0-4660 GCA_039932015.1 Gemmatimonadota bacterium
TGCGGCGCCTCGGCGTGCGAGAGGATGTGGCAGTGGAACGCCCAGGTTCCGGGATTGGTCGCCTTGACCAGCACGTCCCAGCGCTCGCCCGGCGCGATATTGAGCGTGTCGCACTTCCACGGCATCGGCTGATCCCACCCGTCCTTCGCAATCACCGTCTGATGCATGCCGTGCAGGTGCATCGGATGGATCATCACCCCTTCATTCATATAGCGGATCCGCACCGTCTGGCCGCGCTTCACGACGATTGGCTCGGTGGCGGGAAATCCCTTGCCGTTGATCGTGAAGCCGTGCGCGGCATCGTTCAGGATCATCACGTAGTCCACATCGGCCCTGTGCGCCGGATTCGGCCGCTTCGGCGCCACGACGAACGCGCCGAGCAGTCCCATGCCGACCTGCCTGGTCGAGTTGTGATGCGAATGGTACATGTGGCTGCCGGCATTCGGCACGGTGAACTCATAGGTGTACGACGCACCCGCCTTCACCGGCGGCTGCGTGATGAACGGCACGCCGTCCTGGTCGTTCGGCACTTCGAGTCCATGAAAATGGATCACCGTAGACTCAGCGAGCTTGTTGTGCAGGACGACGCGCACGCGGTCACCTTCCGTGACGCGGATCTGCGGGCCGGGAAGCTGGCCGTTATAGACCCAGGCCTTCTTCCGCTCCCCCGGCATCACTTCCCACTGGACTTCGGACGCGGTGAGCTCGTACACCTTCACGCTGCCGTCCATGCGCGGCTCCATCACCTGATTCCCCTTGCCCTCGGTCTTCGCGGGAAACGCCTTGACTCCCTTCTCGTGCATCGCGTCCATCTGCTCGGCCGCGTTCTGCGTGCCGGGCTGCTCGCCCGGCGGAGTGGTGTGGGTCGCCTGCGGTGGCGCCGCCGGAAGCGCCGGCTCCTGGGCCGCGCCCGCCTTCGGTTTCTGGTCGTTGCAGGCGAGGACTGAGGCAAGGGAGGGGATGGCAATCGCCGCAGCGGCACCCTTCTTCAGAAACGCGCGGCGGGACGACTCGGCTGACGTGGGCTGGTCTGACACTATGGCTCCTGGGTGCATTGCTGTTGGCACGCGACGGTGAAGATTCTGGCCTTTCAGTGCGCCCGCCTGTAGGTGAGGGCGAGATCCGGTTCCCACTTCGCGCCGTCCCGCGACAATTCTCCATGGCTCACGATCGTGCGCCCATCTGCGGCGACCTCTCCCGTGAAACGCTGTGAGAATTCCGGGGTGTTCCGCCACCACCGCCACACGCGGTCCTCCAGGCTGACCTCGTATTTCCTCGAGACGCCGCGCTCGTCGAAATAGAGCATCGAGCACTCCCCGGTCGTGTCGTCGCTGCCGAAGATGGCGATTCCACTGGGGATTTCCGGCTCGTCAATACGGGAACGCATCACCAGGAACGCTCCGCCTTCGAGCCACTCGAAGGTGGTACGACCGTGAAATGTTTTGCCCGGCACGAGCGGATGCGTACCGTCCGTGTTCCACGCGCCCACCAGAACGCTCAATGGTTCGAGCGCGGGGTTGGGCTTCGCTGCTTCGTTGTCGGCCGACTCACTCATGAGATACCCGGGGTAGAGATGTTCTCGGCGCATGCCGCGCGATCGTACCAAACCAGGCCCGTCGATTCATGCCTGCCCGGATGGAAGAGACTGCGTCCAGGCACTCGGGACGCAGCGGCTAAGGGCGTCAGCTGGATTGCGACTCGTGAAGAAGCATCCACGACGTGCCGAACCGATCGCGCAACATGGCAAAGCGATTCGCGAACGGCATCTTTTCCAGCTTCATGAAGATTTCGCCACCATCGGTCAGTAGAGGATACACGCGTTCCGCGTCTTCCTCACGATCGAACGAGATTGTCAGGTAGGCGCTTCGCATCGGTTCGGCGTGCGGAATGTCGGCGCCCATCAACACCGTTGACCCGATTTCGATCCGCGCGTGCAGGATCTTGTCCGCCCAGTCGGCCGGCAACGAGGGATTAGGCTGCGTGCCATGCCGCACCATGCCGGTGATCTTGCCGCCGAGGTGTTGCTCGTAGAAGTGAAATGCCTGTTCGCAGTTACCGCGATAATTTACGTAAATGTCCAGTCGCATTGAGCCACCTTGGTCGCAATCGTTGGTCAGCGCCATGCACTGTGTTGCCGCTTGGTGCGTAATCCAAATTATGCCGCCCAGCCGGGCGCGATAGGTCGAGGGACGCTCGCTCCCTCCTGCGACCTCGGCGTATCGACGCGGCGTGTTGAGCGAACTGGTTCCATTTCTGCCGAAGTTGATCACCCCCGCTGCGCTGCTCATGCGTTCGCTCAGCGCTCAATGCGGTCCAGCCGCAATGGCTTTGGCGCGGACCGCAGCCTTCGTTGGCCGCACATGGCCATCGCAGGCGCTAGAATGTCGTCTGTCAGCCGGCAGAAACCGCGCTATCTTTGACCGGCGGCACGCCCGGTGGCGTGACCGATTTCTTCCCCGGTTCGGGAGTCGTCAGTGGACACGAATCTGTTCGAAACTGCCAACGCCGGCTTCGCGCAGGCGATGTATGAGGAGTTCCTCCGCGACCCCGCCGCCGTCGGCGCCGAGTGGCGGCGCCTGTTCGAAAGCGGCGTCCACGGCGAGATGCCGGCCGCGACTACAAATGGGAAGGGAAACGGCAACGGCGCGTCTCAAACCGGCGCGGGACCGGGTGCGACGGCGCCAGCTGCCGGCAACCTCCCCGCTGGCGCTACCCCCATCAAAGGCCCCGCCGCCCGCCTCGTTCAGAACATGACCGAGAGCCTCACCGTCCCGACCGCCACGACCTTTCGTGAGCTGCCGGTCGCGGTGCTCGAGAGCCGCCGGAAGTCCCTGAACGCCGCCCTCCAGGCCGCCGGCCGCGCCGAGAAGATCTCGTTCACCCACATCATCGCCTTCGCCATCGTCCAGGCGACGAAGCAGCACCCTGTCATGGGCCACAGCCTCGTGATGCACGACGGCGTGCCCCACCGCGTTTCCCCCTCGGACATCGCGCTCGGCCTCGCGGTCGACGTGACCAGGAAGGACGGCAGCCGCGGCCTCGTAGTCCCCGTGATACGCCACGCGGAGACGCTCGACTTCGCCGCATTCCACGCCGCGTACGAAGCGATCGTCGAGAAGGCCCGCACCAACAAGCTGATGCCCGACGATTTCGTCGGCGCCACCATGTCGCTCACCAACCCTGGCGGACTCGGCACGGTAGCGTCGGTGCCGCGCCTCATGGCCGGCCAGGGCAGCATCATCGCCGTTGGCGCGATCGCGTATCCGCCGGAATTCGCGACCGTTTCGCCCGAGCGCATCCGCGACCTCGGTATCGCGAAGGTCATGACCGTCACCAGCACCTACGATCATCGCGTGATCCAGGGCGCCGAGTCCGGCCAGTTCCTCGGCACGCTCGACGGGATGCTGCAGGGGAAGGACGGGTTCTACGAGCAGCTCGAGGCGGCGCTCGGCGTTGGCGGGCCGGCCAGCGCGCAGAACGGCGCAGACGCGGGCGGGACCACCACGTACGCAGTGCCGGCGAAGGCGAACACGCCCGCGCCCGATGCCACCGGCGCCGTCCCCTCCGACCGCCTCTACCAGGTCGCCGCCGCCATGGCGCTCGTCAAGGCGCTCCGCACCCACGGCCACCTCGCCGCCCGCCTCGATCCGCTCGGCAGCGAACCCGTCGGCGACCCCTCACTCGATCCCGGGCCCCTCGGCCTCACCCCCGAGGTCATGGCGCAGATCCCGAGCAGCGTCCTCCGCGTCGCCGTCCCCGGAGCCACGCTGCTCGAAGCGCTGCCGCATCTGCGCGAAACGTACTGCGGGACGATTGCCTATCAGGTCGAGCATATCGCGAGTCACGAGCGCCGCGTCTGGCTTCGCGAGCAGATCGAGTCCGGCGCCTTCCGCCGTCCGCTTTCCGCTGACGAGAAGCGGCGCCTGCTCGAACGACTCACGCAGGTCGAGGCGCTCGAGCGCTTCCTTCACAAGGCGTATCTGGGCCAGAAGCGCTTCTCGATCGAGGGCGTCGACATGCTCGTGCCAATGCTCGATCTCACGATGGAGCGGGCCGCCGATGCGGGCGCCCGCGAGGTCGTGATCGGCATGGCCCATCGCGGGCGGCTCAACGTGCTCGCTCACACCGTCGGCCGCTCGCCCGAGACGCTGTTCGCCGAGTTCGAGGGCGGAAAGCGCCATGAAGGCGAAGAAGAAATGCCCGACGCCGGCACCGGCGACGTCAAATACCATCTCGGCGCCGAAGGCCGCTTCCGGAGCGGCGCCGGCAACGAACTCACCGTCGCGCTCGTGCCGAACCCGAGTCACCTCGAGTTCGTGGACCCGGTGGTCGACGGCCGTGCCCGCGCGCGCCAGACCGATCGCACATCGGCAGAAGCCAAACTCGATCCCTCGGCAGCGGTACCGGTCGTCATTCACGGCGATGCCGCATTCGCCGGCCAGGGCGTCGTCGCCGAAACCCTCAACCTTGGCGCGCTCAACGGGTATCGCACCGGCGGCACGATCCACATCATCACGAACAACCAGATCGGCTTCACCACCGATCCGGAGGAAGCGCGGTCCACCCAGTACGCGAGCGATCTCGCCAAGGGCTTCGACATTCCGATCGTGCACGTGAATGGCGACGATCCCGAGGCGTGCCTCTCCGCCGTGCGGCTCGC
>JBDTQV010000189.1:0-4635 GCA_039932015.1 Gemmatimonadota bacterium
CTCGCGGCGCGCCTCCACATTCAGCACGAGGCAGCCGTGGCCGCCGTTCAGCGCTTCTTTCACCCCTGGCACGACCTCGAGACCGGGAGCGACGTGCCCGAGGTCGTAACCGCCGTGATCGAAATTCCCACCAATGAACGCAACAAGTATGAACTCGACAAGCAGTCGGGGATGTTCCGCCTCGACCGCGTTTTGCACAGCGCCGTCCACTACCCTGGCGATTACGGCTTTCTTCCGCGCACCCTCGGCGACGACGGCGATCCGCTCGATATTCTCGTGCTCATGACCATTCCCGTCTTCACAGGGTGCCTCGTCGACGCGCGGCCCATCGGGCTCTTTCACCTGGTCGATCACGGCCAACCCGACGAAAAAGTGCTTGCCGTGCCCGTCGGCGATCCCTACTCGGAAGGGCTGCACGACCTCGGCGACATCTCGCCGCACTATTTGAAGGAGATCGAGCACTTCTTTCAGGTATACAAGGATCTCGAAGGCAAGGATACAGAAACGCACGGATTCGAGGGCGCCGCTGCGGCCAAGGAAGCGATTCGCCGCGGGATGCGTATGTATCAGGACGCATTTCAGGCCGCCTGAACGGAACGTCGATGCGACGCCCACTCATCATCGCGCATCGCGGCGCATCAGGATACGAATACGAGAATTCGCGCGCCGCGTTCCGCCGTGCCATCACGCTGGATGCTGACGGCGTCGAGCTCGACGTGCACGCGACGCGTGACGGGCAGATCGTCGTGCATCACGATGCGGAGCTCGAAGGCCTTGGACGAATCGCGCAGCTGACGCTGGATGAGATCAGGTCATTTACGTTGCCCAACGGTGAATCGCTCCCGCTGCTGCGGGAGGTGCTGGGATTGATCGGAGGTGCACAGGCCTGGGTTGAGGTCAAGCGGCTGGACCCTGCGTTCGACGGTCACCTGCTTGCGGTACTCGCGAGCGGTCCCGCGCCGGCAGGCTACGGTGTCCACAGCTTCGATCACCGAATCGTCAGGCGGCTGCGCGCGCGGCAGCCTTCACTGCGCGGCGGCGCGCTGATGTCCGCATACGCGGTCGACCCGGTTGCCGTGCTCCGCGCAGCCGATGCGTCGGTGCTCTGGCAGGAACGTACTTTCGTCGACCAGGAACTGGTTGACCGGGTGCACGACGCGAAATGCAGTATCATCGCGTGGACTGTGAACGAGGCCGGCGAGCTCGAAAAGCTCGCCGGCCTCGGTGTGGACGGACTGTGCGGCAACTTCCCCGATCGCATCCGCGTCGCCACGCGTAACCACACGACCTAGCCGCACCTACTCGGTCGCGACGACCTCGGAATCGACAGTCTCAGGATTCGCTGGCGCGGGGTGCTCATCCACGCTCGCCGTCTCACCTTTCGCCGCCGCGGCCTCGCGCTCGAGTGCTGCGATCTGGATCTCGAAATCGTCGAGCCGCAGCATCAGCAGCTCGAGCCGCTTCGGATCCGCCTCACCGGTCCGCTCGCGCCGGTGAAACAACAGCCCCAGCTCGCGCGCGGTGCTATCACGCTGCCGCCGAATCCGCATCAGCTCGATCTGGTTTTTCCCGTCATCGAGAGCCGATTGCGCACGCTTGCCGAACGCCTCCAGCTCCTGGTTCAGCCGATCGAATAGCGAGGACATACCGCCGCTCCTTCCGTGAAGTGATCAGTGCACACGGCCGCCTGACGCGAACGCACGCACAAACGTTTCAAGATGAAATTTGTGCAATCTCGGCCCCGCACACAAGGA
Source organism: Gemmatimonadota bacterium (assembly GCA_039932015.1). GTDB lineage: Bacteria > Gemmatimonadota > Gemmatimonadetes > Gemmatimonadales > GWC2-71-9 > JAICUF01. The sequence continues at coordinate 1,755 of JBDTQV010000189.1, forward strand.
CAGGCGCAAAAAAAGGCGCCGGAAATATCCGGCGCCACCATTCGAATAGTCGCCGCCAAGGCGGTTCAGCTCGCGGTCGGCTCGTTCTCGGCCGCAGGATAGACCGAAACCTTCTGGCGGGTCTTGTCCTTGTGCTCGAACTTGACGTGCCCGTCGATGAGCGCGAATAGCGTATCGTCGTTGGCGCGGCGCACGTTCTTGCCAGCGTGGAACTTTGTTCCGCGCTGGCGCACGATGATGTTGCCGGCAATCACCGACTCGCCCCCGAACTTCTTGACGCCGAGGAACTGCGGATTGCTGTTGCGCCCGTTGCGGCTGGAGCCGACGCCCTTTTTATGTGCCATATCTACCTCACCCGACGTTGACGCCGGTGATCCGAACTTCGGTGAACTTCTGGCGATGGCCGGTCTTCCGGCGATAATTCTTGCGGCGCTTGAACTTGAAGACGTAGATCTTCTTTTCCTTGCCGTCACCCACGACTTCGGCGTCGACCGATGCACCGGAGACGAGCGGCGCGCCGGCGCGGATCGTCGTACCATCCGACGAGAGCAGCACTTCGTCGAACGTGATCTTCGCGCCGGGCTCCGCGTCCATCAGCGGCAGGCGAAGGGTCATCCCCTTCTCCGCGCGGAACTGCTTGCCCAACGCACGAAAGATTGCGTACATGGTCGGTCCGTAGCCTGGGTAATCGTTGCGCACTAGCCCTCAAACGTAAACTACGGCGTGCCTTAGGGCAAGTCCCGCCCAGCTGTCCAGCGCGAGCGACGGTCAGGCCACGGCGTATAGCTCGGTCACGTCTCGGCCCGCCGGACGGCTCATCAACCTGAATTCGTCAAGCCGCATCATCGGATCGTCCCGCAGGTCGAGGTCGAGGCCGGTAATCTTGTGCAGGTTCTGCAGCAGCTTGGGCTCTTCTTCCAGCAGATACAACGCAACTTCCGGGTGCAACCGCACGGTGAGCTGCCGCTCGCGATGTTCATGGGCCGCACGCTTGAGCGAACGCTCCAGCCTGCGCGCCACCACCTCAGGCGTGAACACGCGCCCGGTGCCGGCGCAGGTCGGACAGTCGCGCGTGAGCGAGTGCCAGAGCGACGGCCGCACCCGCTGGCGCGTCATCTCGACCAGTCCCAGGTCGGAAACCGCGAACGCCTTCGTCCGCGCCCGGTCGCGGCCGAGGTGCATGCGCAGCTCCTGCAGCACCTTGTCGCGATTCGACCGGGTTTCCATGTCGATGAAGTCGCAGACGATGATGCCGCCGATGTCGCGAAGCCGGATCTGCCGCGCAATCTCCCGCGCCGCCTCGACGTTGGTCCGCAGGATCGTCTTCTCAGGATCCTTCTTGCCGGTGTAGCGCCCCGTATTCACGTCGACCGAAACCAGCGCCTCGGTGGGCTGAATGATGATCGAGCCCCCGGTCGGCAGCTCGCAACGCGCCTTGAAGAGGTCGCGAATCTCTGACTCGATATCGAACTTGTCGAACAGTGGGGTCGACTCAGTGTAGAAGTGCACCCGGCTGATGAGCTCAGGGTCGACCTGCTGCAGATAGCCCTCCACCTCGTTGAACAGCTCCTTCGAGTCGACGTGGAGCGCGTCGACCTTGGTACTGAAGAGATCGCGTATGATCCCGCGGGTGAGACTGGTTTCGCGCTGCAGCAGTGCCGGGGCCCGCCGCACGAACGTCTGCTTGCGATTGATTTTCTTCCAGAGCCCCAGCAGCGATTCGATCTCGCGCCGGAAATGGTCGTCCGTCACGCCTTCGCCGACGGTGCGGACGATCACACCCCCGGAGTCCTTCGGCAGCATGCGAGAGACCATCTCGCGGAGCTTGGCGCGCTCTTCCCGGCTCTCGATCTTCCGGCTGACGCCGACTTTCGAGCCGTAGGGCATGTAGACGAGGAATCGGCCGGCAAGGGAAATCTGGGCCGTGACCCGGCAGCCCTTCGTGCTGATCGGCTCCTTTGTCACCTGCACCGGCAGGGTCTGGCCCTTCTTCAGAATATCCTGAATGTTCGGAATCGCGCGGCGGGGCGAGACTTCGCGCTGACGGGGCTCCGCTTTTTCTCCGGCGGCGCGTCCCTTGCGATTGCGGTCGCCACGCCGCCACGTGGAGCGGCGGTCCGCCGTATCCCCGGCGCCACCGTCCTCGCCGGCCGGTTCCTCGACTACGTCCGGCTCCTCAATTTCCTCGCCATCGTCGTCGTCATCATCGTCCTCCGGCTCCTCATCCTCGTCCGGTTCGAGCAGGTCGGACGCGTGGAGAAACGCGCTCTTTTCGAGCCCGATGTCGACGAATGCCGCCTGGATGCCGGGGAGAACCGCTTCGACGCGGCCGAGATAGATGTCGCCGACCGTTCGCCGGTGATCGGGGCGGTCGTAGAGAATTTCGACAAGCCGGTCGTCTTCGAGGATTGCCACACGCGTTTCGCGCTGGCTACCGTTGATCAGGATCTCGCGCTTCAAGTGGCATGCCCTCGGCAGCTCCGGACACCCGCCCGAATGCGGCGAGTAGCTGAGCGGCGCGTGATTTTGCGATGGAGGCCCACGTGCGGCGCGCCGCCTTCGCCAGAGCCTGGAGGAGACGGGGCTGGGCGACGACGGCGCGGGCGCGTCGTCCGGTAATTATATGGGACGGACGGATTTAGAGCAAATAGGAATGCCCCTCAGCTCACCAGATTGCCCAGGATCTCGCGGCCAATGACGAGTCGCTGGATTTCGCTCGTTCCTTCGCCAATCTCGCAGACCTTGGCATCGCGCATCATGCGCTCGACGGGATAGTCGGTGGTGTAGCCATAGCCGCCGAAGATCTGGACCGCCTTCGTCGTGTTTCGCATCGCGAGTTCCGAGCAGTAGAGCTTGGCCATGGCCGCCTCTTTCTTGAACG
>JBDTQV010000190.1:0-4632 GCA_039932015.1 Gemmatimonadota bacterium
TCGAAAAACGGATTACCAGCCTTACCATGCCGCCACCGCTCCGCCGTGCGCTCGGTACCGCCATCGGTCAGCTGCGTGAGGCGGATGCCGCCATGCTGCCCATCATTCTCTCGCAGCTGGTCGCGCCCACGCGTGACGCACTCGGCGCCGACGCCGCGGAGGCGGTGGCGCTGGTGGTGCGTGCGGCGCGAAACCGAACGAGCTGAGTTGGGAACTGAGTTCGAGGCGGCGTTCGCCGCCTGGCGCTAGCGGCGGCGGAGCGGACGGAGCGTGTTGGAGGAGTCGCGCGCGCCCTGTGCGCGGCGGGTAAAGGCCGTGTCGAGGCCGGGAACTGCGCCGGTGATTTCCACCCGCGAACCGCGCCCGGAACCCGAAATTTGCACCCACATCGGCGGACCGTTCTGTTCCGCCATCAGTGCGATCGTGCCCTCACGGTCCTTCGAATCACCCACGAGCCGCCACGGCGCGTTACCAAAAATGTTCCGGTAGTAATCCGCGACGAAATCGACCGTTGCCGGGCTCTGGAACACGAGCTGCACCGCGTCTTTGCTTCCGCTCCGGCTCACGAAATCGCCGTCCGGCGGCAGTGGCAGATTCGGCATTGCCACCGTCACCGCCGGCGGCTTGGGTGCCTCCTCCTTGCGGTCACATGCAGCGAGCGCGAGCAGGCCGAGCACCACTGGGAAATATTGAATGCGCATAGGCGGGGAGATTAGCCGCCGGCGAGTGACAGGTCAACCCGGCGTGGTGGCATCGGGCGTTCGACCGGCTTATTTTTTCGGCGATACCGCGACCGGGCCCGCCTCCCCTCCGGCCGCCATCACAACCTCGTATGCGTCAAGGAGTTCGGCCATGGCCGGACATAACAAGTGGAAGCAGATCAAGCGCAAGAAGGCGATTACCGATTCGAAGCGCGCGTCCTCGTGGACCAAGGTCATCCGGGAGATCACCGTCGCCGCCAAGGCCGGCGGTGGCGATCCCGGCGGCAATCCACGGTTGCGCACCGCGATCGACGCAGCAAAGTCCGTCAACATGCCCAACGAGAACATCGAGCGTGCGGTCAAGAAGGGCACCGGCGAGCTCGAGGGGCTGAATTATGAGGAGCTGACGTACGAGGGCTACGGTCCGGGCGGGGCAGCCATCGTCATCGATGTCACGACGGACAATCCCAACCGGAGCGTCGCCGAGGTGCGGCATGCGTTCAGCCGGAACGGGGGAAATCTGGGCGCGACCGGCTCGGTCGGCTGGATGTTCGATCGCCAGGGCCAGATCTACGTCGATGCCTCGCGCTACGACGAGGATCAAACACTGGAGCTCGCGCTCGATGCCGGCGCCGACGACTTTGCGCGCGAAGGTGACCAGTACGTCATCTCGACCCATCCCAATACCGTGCACACCGTGGCCGACGCACTCCGTGCCCGGAAGGTCGACGTCGAATCGTCCGAAATTGCGATGGTGCCGAAGAACACCGTGAAGGTCGAAGGCACCGACGCCGAGCGGATTCTGCACCTCATGGAAGTCCTCGAAGAGCTGGACGACGTCTCGAAGGTATTCTCGAACTTCGATATCGACTCGACGCACCTGGCGGAGGCGGAGGCCTGACCGGCACTTCGCCATGAAGGTGCTCGGCATCGATCCCGGTACGGCGGTGCTCGGATACGGCGTCGTCGAGACGGCGGCCGGCCAGCTGGGCCGTCTGCTCGAATGCGGCATCATCGAGACGCGCGCCCGCGATCCGCTCGCCGCCCGCCTTCGCATCATTCACGATGGTGTCGCGGCGCTGGTTGCACGTCATCGGCCGGACGTGGTGGCGGTGGAGAGCGCGTTCTACGGAAAGAACGTGCGGACCACGATGGTGCTCAGTCATGCGCGCGGCGTCATCCTGCTGGCGGCCGAGCAGGCGGGCGTGACGATCGAGGAGTACTCGCCGGCCATGGTGAAGAAGGCGATCGTCGGTCGCGGCGCGGCGCTCAAGCCGCAGGTGGGATACATGGTGGCCCAGCTGCTCCGGCTGCGCGCGGCGCCGGCGCCGGCGGATGCGGCGGATGGGGTCGCGATTGCGCTGACGCATCTCATGCTGGCGGCGAGGCAGCCGCGCATGATCGCCGCCGCGAGCGCGCGATGATCTCCATTGTCAGCGGCACCCTGACCGACCGCGCCAGCGAGACCGTGGTGGTGCAGACAGATGGTGGAGTGGGGTACGCGGTGAGCGTGCCGGCCGGGGTCTTCGGGCGGCTGCCGGCCGCAGGCAGCCGGGTGCTGCTGCACACCGAGCTGATCGTGAAGGAGGACGGCTGGTCGCTCTATGGCTTCGATGCCCCGGGCGAGCGATCGGTCTTTCAACGGCTGCTGACCGCCAGCGGTTTCGGCCCGCGCCTGGCACTCGCGCTGCTCTCGACGCTCGGCCCGGAGCGCACCGTGCGGAGCATTCGCGAGCGGGACCTGACGGCGCTCAGCAGCGTCACGGGCATCGGCCGGAAGAAGGCGGAGCGGCTGGTGCTCGAGCTGCACGATCGTTTCGATGACGTCGCACTCGCGCCTGCAGGGCCCCGCAGCGCGGGCGGCGATGACGCGGTACGTGCGCTGATCGCGCTCGGTTATCCGCTTGGCGCGGCGGATGATGCGGTACGCGCGGTGCTCGCCGGTGGCGAAGCCGACATCGCGCAGCTCGTCCGGCGGGCACTTCAGCTGCTCGCCGCCACTCGCTCAGGGAGTTGATCCGCGCATGACCGTAGCCGCCGCCACCGCCGAATGGATCTGCACCCGCTGCGGGACAACCAACCGGAAGCTCGTTCCGGCCGACACCACCCGGACCACCGACCGGTGTGTCACCTGCCATGCGCGGCACGTGATCGAGCCGGAGGCACGGCCGGTGCGGTGGGGAGCCACGTTCGATCAGTGATGCACGCGTGAGCGAAGTGCAGATTACCACACCCGAGGAGTTGCCCGAAGAGAAGGGCACCGACGCGGCGCTCCGCCCTGCCCGGCTCGCGGATTTCGTGGGCCAGCCGCAGGTGCGTGCGTCGCTGCAGATCGCGATCGACGCGGCGCGCGGCCGCCGCGAGACGCTCGACCACACGCTCTTCTTCGGCCCGCCGGGACTCGGCAAAACGACACTCGCGATGCTGATGGCGCGCGAGATGGGCGTCGAGCTCCGGACCACCTCGGGCCCGGTGCTCGAGAAGCCGGGCGATCTCGTCGGACTGCTCACTTCGCTCGGTGCGGGCGACATGCTGTTCATCGACGAGATCCATCGGATGAAGCCGGCGCTCGAGGAGTTCCTCTATTCGGCCATGGAGGACTACCGGATCGATGTGCGCATAGGCGAAGGCCCCAACGCGCAGACGGTGCCGATGGCGCTCGAGCGGTTCACGCTGATCGGCGCCACCACCCGCTTCGGCCTGCTCACGCCGCCCATGCGCGCGCGCTTCGGCATCGTCGAGCGGCTCAACTTCTATTCGCCCGAGGACCTCGCGACCATCGTCACCCGCTCCGCGTCGATCATCGGCGTGCCCATGGAGCCGGCCGGCGCCGTCGAGCTCGCGCGGCGAAGCCGGGGCACCCCGCGCGTCGCCAACCGCCTGCTGCGGCGGGTGCGGGACTATGCGGAGGTGAAGGCGGACGGGCGCATCACCGCTGCGGTCGCCGGCGAGGCGCTGAGCCGCCTCAACGTCGATGAGTTTGGGCTCGACGACATGGATGCGCGAATCCTCACCACGATCATCGAGAAATTCGGCGGTGGGCCCGTGGGACTCGGCACCGTGGCCGTTGCGGTCGGTGAGGACGCAGGCACACTGCAGGACGTGTACGAGCCGTACCTCATCCAGCAGGGATTTCTCGAGCGCACGCAGCGCGGCCGGTGCGCCACGGCACTCGCGTATCAGCGTTTCGGCATCACGCCTCCCACTGACCGCCAGGCGACGATCTTTGATCGCTGAGCGGGGCCCCGCCCTTCCGACGTCCGCGTACGATTACGATCTGCCACCGGAGCTGATCGCCCAGGAGCCGACGGCCGTGCGCGGCCAGAGCCGGCTGCTGGTCGTCGACCGCTCGTCGGCCGTGGACCGCTCGTCGGCCGTCGACCGCTCGTCGGCCGGCGCGCTCCGCGATACCACGTTCCCCGCCATCGTCGATCTCATCCCGCCGGGCGACCTGCTGGTCCTCAACACCACCCGCGTCCGCCACGCCCGCTTTCTCGGCACGCGCCCCTCCGGCGCGCCCGCGGAGGTGCTGCTGCTCCATCCGGCAATGGGAGACGCGTGGATCGCGATCGGGAAGCCGGGCAGCGCGCTCCGGCCGGGCAAGCGGATTCGTCTGGACGACGATGTCGCCATCGAAACCGTCGAGGTGCTGGACGACGGCAACCGGGTCGTCCGCTTCGTCGGTGCGGACGCGGCGGATGCGATCGCGCGCCATGGCCGGCTGCCGCTCCCGCCGTACATCCGGCGCGATCCTTCCGGCGACGACGAGCAGCGGTATCAGACCGTCTACGCCGACCGCGAAGGGAGTGTCGCCGCGCCAACCGCCGGCCTGCATTTCACTACCGAGCTGCTGGCGGCCGTGGAGCAGCGCGGCGTGCGCATCGGACGGCTCGATCTCGAGGTCGGACCCGGGACCTTTCGGCCGGTGGAT
>JBDTQV010000191.1:0-4619 GCA_039932015.1 Gemmatimonadota bacterium
TCTGTCCGGACCGCGAAAGCCGGCGGGTGATCACCACCTCACGATACGCGATCGGAAGATCGCCATCGGAATTGTCCAGGAACAGCGAGACCTCAGTCACGTTGACCGGGCGGCGCCCGGTCGAGCCCTGGAAGATCACGTCTTCCATCGATCCGCCACGCAGCTGCCGCGCCGACTGTTCACCGAGCACCCAGCGCACCGAGTCCGAGACGTTCGACTTGCCGCAGCCGTTGGGGCCCACGATGGCGGTAACGCCGTCCTCGAAGGTGAGTGTCACCGTATCGGCAAACGATTTGAAGCCGGAGAGCTCGAGCTTGGTCAGCTTCATGCGGGCGTCCCTGTCAGATGCATGGAAAGGTCACGGCGTCGAATCGCTCTGCACCGTGATCACGAACGAAGGCATGCCCAGCTTTCGGCCGGCCTCATCAGCCTCATCACGGCTATTGAACGGACCGATCACCACTCGGTACGACTCTTCAGCGCCAGCCGGCTTGAGCACGGTCGGCGTGAGCCCCGCGACGCGCAGCTTGGCCGCGAGGTCGTTCGCCCAGGTTGGGTTGAGTGAGCTGCTGACCTGAAGGTAGAGCGCGCTGCCCCGGACAATCGCCGGAGCGGCCGCACTGGAATCCGCCCGGGTCGCAGCCGGAACGGTCGCGGGAGCATTGGTGGTATCGGCCGCAGGCGCGCGGGATGGCGTCGATATAATCCGGGCCGTATCCGCAGTGGACTCCACTGCAGCGTCGGGCGTCGCAGGCGACCAGACCACCGGTACCCAGAGATCGGCCGCGCCGCCGGCGACACGTCCGGTTTCGTGAGCTTCACCACCACGAAGCTCGAGGCCCACTACGTCCTTGCCACGCCGTACCACCAGCTCGTTGGCACCTGCCGCCGCCGGGAGATCTGAACCCCATTCGGCGGGGACCTGCAGCACGACTCGGTCAGAGTTCAGGTCGACGATCCAGACGCTGTCGCCGCTCGCTGGTTGCACGAGAAGCCAGTTGCCGAAGAAATCGGAGCGCAACGCGCGTGCGGGCCCCGGTAGCGCAATCCGCCTCTGTACCGTGCGCGCAAAGCGGTCGATCACTACCACCTCCGCGTCGGTACCCGTGACATAGAGTCGGTGGCCGGACGGCGAGAACAGGAGTGCCCGGGGGTGGCCGGCGCCGGCGACGGTACTGGTCGCGCGCTTCCGCTGGGGATCGATCATGACGACGCCAGTATCGGTTGCGACCGCTATGAGATCGCCCCAGAACGTCGCCGTCACGATACCGGGTGGCACGGGCAGCGTTCGCGCGGCCGACGAACCGAGCATCGCGACTTCACCACGCTCGACGGCCAGCAGCTCGCCGGTCAGCGTTCCGAACATGCCGGTGGGAAGTGCGCGCAGGCGTCCGGCGAGCTGCACCGGACTGCGCCGGGTGAGCTGGACGACACCGCTCGCCGTATCGACGGCATAGAGCGACATGTCCGGACCGAGTGCCGCGACGCGCACCTGACTGAGATAGACACGTGTCCGCCCTGATGCGAGATCGAGCGCGAAGACATTGCGCTTCCGATCGAGCGCGAACACCAGATGTTGCTCGTAATCGACGCCGAGCAGCGTGTCGATGGCCGGGAGCGGGCCGTTCGACTGCCAGTCGCCGTCTTCCAGCGAGGGCAGCGCGTAGACGCGCGCCTTGCCGCCGGTGCGAGCCAGACGCACGATGCTCGATGGTGGCTCGGGGCGCCCGGTCGCCCGGTCGGTGTCGCCTCCACTCTGCTTGTCGGGCGCATGCCCACAGGCGAGCAGCGCCAGGCACGCTCCGACGATCTTGTATCGGGGATTCACGACTGCAAAGATAGGGGAGGGGAAGGGCCGCAACCAGTTCCGAATGCATGGTTACGGCCCGGTACTTCGCGCGCAGCTAGAACGTCGGTCCGAGGCTTACGGTCCAGACACCGTTGACGCCCGGCCGATGCAGGGGGTGTGCGTAGTCCACCCGGGCAATGAGGAATCCGAAGAGATTGATCCGAGCTGACGCGCCGATCGTCTGTAGCGGAACCCGCACGTTGGGATTGTTTTCCTCGCCCGGCTGATAACTCCACCGGAGGGTGTTACCGGGGCCCTTCACGATGCCGATATCGTAGAACAGGGCGCCCTCGATCGGCGGAAAGCCGCTCGGAACGACCCCGAGCCGCGCGTTCAGAAGCGGAAACCGAATTTCGGCGCTCGCGACTCCGATTTGCGTGCCGACCAGACGGTCGAGCGCCGCGCAGCCAGTGATGGTGCTGACCGCACTCGCGACGCTGCATTCGTTCCGCTGGTACGAGCCGGACGTATTGCCGCGAATCAGCTCCGTATTGCCGCCGAAGATCCGAAACTGCTCGGCGTCGCGCCCGATCCGGCCGAAGTACAGTGCGCGCGTCGCAAGCACGATCGGACCGACGATCCTGTCATACCGCCGATAGTCGGCCGTGAGCTGCGAATAGCGCCAGCCTCCGATGTTCTGCGCCGCCTCGAAGCGGTATCGTCGCCCGTAGAACGGTCCGACGTATCCGAAGAGCGTATTGTCGAACACGAGCGCCAGCGCCGGCTGCACGTAGCTGATGCCGGGCCGCCCAACCGTGACGAGCGATGGGTCGGCGGTGGCGAAGCCGGTGCTGGGGTCGTACGGTTCGCGAATTTCGAGATTCGCGTCGTTCACGTTGACCGCCCGGATCGATCCCTCGATGCGCTGGAAACGGCTGAACGGATGAGACGCCTGGGTGAATGCCGACCGCAGCACGATTCGCCGGATGTTCGTGACAAAGGTGTTTTCGGTCGATGACGGTGTGCCGACTCGGTTCTCGTACGCTTCGAAGAAGAAGTACGGCTCCTGAGATATGCCCGCGGCGTAGTTGGTTCGGTGCGCCAGATTCGAATAGACCGCCAGAATCTGCGATTCGGTCAGGCGGCCGTTTACGTAGCCCGCGAAGAGCAGCTGCTGGTTGCCGAGCATGTCGCTGAGCGACACGGCACTTCCGCCGGAGAACCCGCTTCCGAAGTTGTCGCGCGTGTAGCCGATCGACGGCCGCGCAACGTAGTCGGCGGTGAAATGCGTGCGGTACGCCATCTGGGTGAACGCGCTCGTGTCCGGCAGCGCCAGTTCGACTGAATCCATGAGGGCGACGATCGACACCGGCGCCGCAGGGTGCGTGGTGTCGCCCGGCGCGTTGACCTCACTCGACGCGCGGAAGCCGCGAGGAGTGCGGTAGATCGAGCCGCCTTCCCCAACCTGCGCATGCGCGCCGGTGTCGCCGGGCACGGGAGCCGCGGTGGCCGGCGGTGATACGAGCGTACCGGGCGGCGCGGTCGCGGCGGCGCTGGCCATGGTCTTCGCGCTGTCGCGCGAGACCGGCTGATACGGCCGTCGCTTGAGATTCCGCGGATTGGCCAGCGTGTACACGTCGTACTTGCCGTCCTCGTAGTAGACGAAGGCGAGCCGGTCGGCGCCGGGCGCCCACGACAGCACCGGTGACAGCGGGGTGATGCCCTGTGCGCCGGTGTAGAAGTCGGTGAGCTGGTAGACCTGGTCGTCCGCCATGTCGAACAGGAAGATGTTGCTGACGCCTGTTCGATCGGAAACGAACGCGAGCGACTTGCCATCAGGCGACCACTGCACGCTCGAATTGCGCCCGTCGTCCATGTGCGGCAGCACCCGGATCGCTTCGGTCTCGAGGTCGTACACGGCGATGCGGAAGTTGCCGAAGGCGAGCGTCGCGAAGTCGGTCCTGGGCCCGCGGTCGGTGGCAAATGCGATGGTTTTTCCGTCCGGCGACCAGACCGGGTCGAGATCGGCGTACTTGTCGTTGGTCAGCCGGCGCAGGTTACGGCCGTCCCGGTCGACGGTGAACAGGTCGGAGATGCCGCCGTCGTACCCGGTGAATACCAGGTGATTGCCGTCGGGGCTCCAGGCGGGAGTGGTAATGCCGCTGAGCGCGATCTGGATCCGGCCCACCTGACGATTCTTCGCCACGTCAATGATGACGATTTCGTCGCGCGGGCCCCGTTTGGCGGCGGTCGCCAGGTAACGCCCGTCCGGAGACCAGCTCGCCTGCGAATTGATGAAACGGAATGTCTCGTAGTTGCTGCTGAAGGTGGACTTGAGCAGCCGCCGCTGCACCTTGCCGGTGGTATCGGCGAGGTAGAGATCGATGAAGAAGAAATCTTTCTCACTGAAGTACGCGACACGCGAGCCGTCCGGCGAGAGCGCCGGCGCCAGGTGGAGCGTGCCCTGTGAACGCGCTTTGGTGAGCAGGGGAGACGCCACCGCGCGCGCCCGCGCCCGGTTGCCGATCTCCGGCAGGTACTTCTTCTGGACCGCGTCGCGCCACTGGTCCGAAAGCTGGTTGAGCGTCAGCCCGAGCACGCGGCGGAACGCACCCTCGAGGCCTGCGGTGCGGGACGTCTGCAGAATCGCGCCGATCGCCTCGTCACCCCAGCGCTCGCCGATGTAGGCAAGCAGTGCGTGCCCGAACCGGTAGGGGAACACCCGCGGATCGTTCTCGAGCTGATTGATGGTGGGCAGCTTGCCCTCGAGCGACGCATCACGGAGCCACATGGCCGTGTTCACGTCCACCGGGCCGATCGACATGTACTC
>JBDTQV010000192.1:0-4613 GCA_039932015.1 Gemmatimonadota bacterium
GAGTACGTCACGAGCCACGAGGGTCTCGACGTCGCGTACAAGCTGCTCAATACGCTGGCACTCACTCACCCGATGCATACGGTGCGCGCCGCGGAGCTGCAGCGATGGGTCGCGAGTGGCGAGTACGAGCGGATTCTGCGCGGGGAATACGTGCGGCGGGGAGACGAGGTGCGCGACCGGCCCATTCGCGACGACTTCGCCGCAGCGGGCAACTACTACAAGGATGAAGCGCGCGACCTGGCGCGCGAAGTCGGCACTGCGGCGCGGCGCGCAGCCGGCGCCGCGGCGGACGCATTCCGGAGCGCCACCAGGAAGTGAGAATTCTGGTCGTCGGCGGCGGAGGACGGGAGCACGCGCTCTGCTGGGCCCTCCGCCGCGACAACCCGGACGCCGATCTCTTCTGCGCGCCCGGCAATCCAGGCACCGCCGCACTTGCCACCAACCTTCCCATCGCCGCCGACGACATCGACCGCCTCGCTGATGCGGCCGATATGTACGGGATCTCCCTCACGATCATCGGGCCCGAAGTGCCGCTGGCGCTGGGGCTCGCCGACCGGCTCCGCGCGGAGGGGCGCGCGGTGTTCGGGCCGTCCGCGGCGGCGGCGCGGATCGAGGCGTCGAAGGCGTTTTCCAAGGACGTGATGCACGCGGCGGGCGTGCCCACGGCGGCCAGCGGCACGTTCACCGACCCGGCGGCAGCACTGGCATTTGTCGACCGCCAGGGCGAGCCACTCGTGGTGAAGGCGTCGGGCCTTGCGGCAGGAAAGGGTGCGGTCGTTTGCGGGACGCGACGCGAGGCGGCGCGCGTGGTGCAGGCGATGCTGCAGGACGGCGAGTTTGGCGACGCGGGGCGCGAGGTGGTGATCGAGGCGTTCCTGCAGGGTGAGGAAGTCTCGGTGCTCGCGCTCACGGATGGCCGCGACATCGAGTTGCTTCCCGCCGCACAGGATCACAAGCGTCTTGGCGAGGGCGACACGGGTCCCAACACCGGCGGCATGGGCGCATACGGCCCCGTGTCGATCGCGACGCCCGGGTTGCTCGAACGCGTGCGCCGGGAAGTGCTGGTGCCGACGCTTGCAGAGCTCGAGCGGCGCGGTGCGCCGTTCAGCGGTGTGCTCTACGCCGGTTTGATGGTCGATTCCGCGGGCGCGCCGAGTGTGGTGGAGTTCAACTGCCGGCTGGGCGACCCGGAGACACAGGTCGTGCTCCCGCTCGTGTCATCGGGGCTGACCGATTGCCTGGAGCGCATTGCAGATGGACGGGCGCCGTCCGCGCTCGGCGTGGAGCGCAATCGTTTTGCGGTGACGACCGTGCTGGCGGCCCGCGGCTATCCGGACGCGCCTGAGCGCGGTGCTGCAATCTCGCTGCCGCGCGAGCTGCCGGACGGTGTGACGATCTTCCATGCAGGCACGCGACAGGACGCCGACGGCACGCTCCGCGCGAGTGGCGGGCGAGTGCTGAACGTTACGGCCGTCGCCGAGCATTTCAGCGACGCGCAGGCACTGAGCCGCGCCGGCGCCGAGAAGGTCGCGTTCGAAGGCAAGGTGTTTCGTGGCGACATCGGATGGCGTGAAGCGGCGCGGCGCGGCTGACCCCTACCGCGTGACCCATGGGCGCAGCACTTCGTACTCCGGCGTCGCGGTGGCCCCTGCGCGGGTGACCTGCACGAGTTTCCGGCGTTTCAGGACCCGGATTGCATCCTGCACTGCGCTCCGCGAGAGACCGGTCGCGTCTGACAGCCGCTGGTAACTGACTGCGACCGTTCGCCGGCGCCCCATCGCCAGCGCCCGTGCAGTGAGGCAGAGGTACACGAGATATGCCGACGGCTTCCGGTCGCGTCCGACGAGATCCGCCATCAGCACATTGGTGATGTAAAGGTCTATCGGGATTGTAGTCATGGATACTATAGTATTTGATGGTACAGCGATCATCAATCGGCTGGACACCGCATGAGCCGCGCCCCTTCCTTCTCGTCACCGGCCAGCCATTCCGGAGGCACTCGCGCCGAGCGCGACCTTCCCCCTCGCGCACGACCGTCTACCTTTCGGGCGAATGCCCGAATTACCTGAAGTCGAAACGATCGTGCGCGATCTTCGGCCGCGCCTGCCCGGCCGCCGGATCGAACGGGTTGCGCTCTCGCACGACGATGTGCTTCGCGGAGTCACCCGACGTCGCCTGCTGACGCGCCTGCGCGGCGCCACCATCCTCGATGTGTCGCGGCGCGCAAAGCACGCCGTGATCGCTACGAGTGCCGGCCGGCTGGTGGTCCAGCCGGGAATGTCCGGCTCACTCGTGCTCCATGACCGGCCGCTCGAAGGCACCGACGCAAAGTATGCCGTCCTCCGCGCGCCACTCGACGATGGGCGAGAGCTAGTCTATCGCGACGTCCGGCGCCTCGGCACCCTGCTGCTCCTCGATGACGCCGCGTGGAAGGCATACGATGAGGCGCTCGGCCCCGAGCCGCTCGACCCGGCCTTCACGCCCGCTGCCTTTGCCGAATCGCTCGGCCGCTCGCGGCAGGCCATCAAGAAGGTGCTGATGGATCAGCGCTACGTCGTGGGCGTGGGCAACATCTACGCGAACGAGGCGCTGTTCGCGGCAGGGATCGATCCGTCGCGCGCGGCGAACCGCATCAGCGCAAACGAGTATGCTCGCCTGCACTCGGAGGTCCGGCGCATTCTTTCCGCGGCGATCGAATCGAAGGGCACCACCTTCCGCGACTATCGCACCGGCACCGGCGAGCGCGGAGAATTCCAGTTCGCATTGCACGTCTATGGCCGCGAGGGCGAGCCGTGCACCGACTGCGGAACCCGGCTCACCAACACACACGAGATCGACGGCCGCACCACCGTCTTCTGTCACCGATGCCAGGCCTGAAGCGCTCGAAGTCGCGCATGCTCCCGCTGCCGGCCACCGACCTGGGCCAGCTGCGCGAACGCGTCCGCGCGCTGTCCGAGAACCGTCCCGGCGTCTACCAGATGGTGGACAACACCGGACGTGTGCTCTACGTCGGCAAGGCGAAGCGGCTCCGCACTCGGCTGCTGTGCTATTTCCGCGCGAAATATCCGGAAGACAAGGCCGCGAGAATCCTGTACGCGGCGCACGATATTCGCTGGGAATACGTGCCGAGCGAGTTCGCGGCCTACCTGCTCGAGCTCCGGCGAATCCGGAAACTCCGTCCACATTTCAACTACAAGCTCAACCGCACCCGTCGCTCCGTGCTCATCAAGGTGGCGGGCGGGCCGGCCCCGCGCGTGACCGCGGGCAGCGCCGTCGCGGCCGACGATCAGCGCTGCTACGGACCGTTCGCGTCGCTGGGCCGCACGGTCGAGGCGGTGCGCACGCTCAACGATCTTCTGGGCCTTCGCGATTGTGCGCCCACGATGCCGATCGTCTTCCCGGGCCAGGGCGATCTCTTCGGCGCGCCGCGCCAGGCCGCCTGCATGCGGCACGAGTTCGGCTTCTGCACCGGCCCCTGCGCCGGATTCATCAGCGAGTGGGATTACCGCCGCCGCGTCGACACCGCAATGGCATTCCTCGAAGGCCGGACGCTCCAGCCGCTCGACCGCGTGATCCGCGCGATGACCGAAGCGGCAGGCAACGCGCAATTCGAGCTCGCCGCGCGCTGGCGCGAGAAGTTCGAGCACCTCGAGTGGCTCCTCGCCGCCACCAGCCGGGCCCGGAGTGCCGTGGACCTGCTCACGTTCGTCTATCGCGATCCCGGTGACTTTGGTGATGACCGCGCATACGTGATCCGCCAGGGACTGGTGCGCGCCTCGTATCCCTACCCTGCCACCCCCATCGAGCACGAGGCATTCCGAAGCGTCGTCGCGGCAGAGGCAACATTGCCGGTGCCGGCGCCAGGGCCGCTGCCCCTCGAATCGATTGATGAAATTCTGCTGATGATGTCGTGGTTCCGGCAGCATCCCGATGCACTCCGCCGCACCACCTCGTACGACCACTGGCTTCACTGAGCATGCACGTCAGCGTGTTCGTGCTGACCGCGCTCGTCGGGCTCGGCGCGTTCGGCGCCGGGCTGCTCGGTGCGCTCACCGGGCTCGGTGGCGGCATCGTGATCGTTCCGATGCTCACGCTGATCTTCGGTGTCGATATCCGGTACGCGATCGGCGCATCACTCGTCTCGGTGATTGCGACGTCGTCGGGTGCAGCGGCGGCGTACGTGCGGGAAGGCTACACCAACATTCGCATCGGCATGTTGCTGGAAGTGGCGACAACGGCCGGCGCACTTGCCGGTGCGTATGTCGCGGGCCTCATCTCGCCGAGTGCCATCGCCGTCGTCTTCAGCTTCGTGCTGATGTTCTCCGCCTACCGCTCACTCCGGCCGCGGCATGAGCACGCGACCGACGGGCCGCCGGATCGCTGGGCCACGCGCCTCCGCCTCAATGGGACGTACCCGGTGGCCGGCGCAAAGCAAGCGTACTCGGTTCATGGGGTGCCGCTGGGATTCGGGCTGATGTTCGTGGCGGGCATCCTCTCGGGCCTTCTCGGCATCGGATCGGGTGTGGTCAAGGTGCTTGCGATGGATCAGGCGATGCGCCTGCCGTTCAAGGTGTCTACGACCACCAGCAACTTCATGATCGGCGTGACCGCGG
>JBDTQV010000193.1:0-4612 GCA_039932015.1 Gemmatimonadota bacterium
GGTCGACACCGAACGCCTGTCTTCGGACGGGACCCGCAAGTTTCTGTGGCGGCTCACCGATGGCGAGGCCATCGAGAGCGTACTGATCCCCTCGGGCCCGCGCCGGACGCTCTGTATTTCGTCGCAGGCGGGATGTGCCCTCAAGTGCACTTTCTGCGCGACCGGACGGATGGGATTCCGCCGCAACCTGACCCCGTTCGAAATCGCTGGCCAGGTGCGCGAGATCGTGCTGCGCCATCCGGACGAGAAGCCGACGAACATCGTGTTCATGGGCATGGGTGAGCCGCTGCTCAACTGGCCGTCGGTCGATCTCGCGCTGACGATCCTGAACAGTCCGGAGGGATTCGGCATCGGCGCGCGGCACATCACGATTTCCACCGTGGGCATCCTGCCGGGCATGGCGGCCTTTGCACAGCGCCCGGAGCAGTTCCGTCTCGCCATTTCGCTGCACGCGCCGACGAGCAGCCAGCGCCGCGCCATCATGCCGGTCGAGAAAAAATACGATCTGGGCGCGGTGCTGGCGGCCGCCCGAGCGTTCGAGCGACGCGTGACGTTCGAGTACGTGATGATCGCCGGCGCGAACGACGCCGATGCCGATGCTGATGAGCTGGTGAAGCTCGCCCGCCCCATACGCGCGCTGGTCAACATTCTGCCGCTGCACCCGGGAGGCGCGCCCGATCTCGTTCCCAGCTCGAACAACAGAATCCACGCGTTTGCGGAGCGCCTTCGGAACCAGGGCGTCGAAGCCGCGGTCCGCCGAAGCCGAGGGCTCGACATCGAGGCGGCCTGCGGACAGTTGCGCGTCGAAGTCGAAGGCCGCCGGCCGCGCTCAGGCGACTCGATCGGGGGGCACACCTCCCGCGAAGAAAGCGCGGAGGTTGTCGAGCGCGCGTAGGCCCATTGCGACGCGCGTCTCCTCCGTCGCGCTCCCCAGGTGCGGCAGCAGAACTACATTCTCCAGCGCCAACAACTCGGCCGATACTTCCGGCTCACGCGCGTGAACGTCGAGCGCAGCCCCGGCGATGCGTCGCGTGCGCAGCGCGTCGGCGAGTGCGGCTTCGTCCACGATCTCCCCGCGCGCGGTGTTGATCAGATATGCGCGCGGATGCATCATGCCGAGGTGACGGCGGTCGATCAGGTGCCTGGTCTCGGGCATAGCACGGCAGTGGAGCGACACGAAGTCCGACGCGGCCAGGAGTTCCTCGAGCGAGCCGCAGGGCTCGGCGCCGGCCGTGTCGGCGGGTGGGTGGGGCGTGTGGAACAGTACGCGCATGCCGAAACCGTGCTGCGCGCGGGCGGCCACGGCCCGTCCAATCCTCCCGTAGCCGATGATGCCGAGCGTGGCGCCGCTCACCATGCGGCCGAGCATTGCGGTGGGGGCCCAACCGTGCCACTCGCCGGCACGCACCAGCCGCTCCCCTTCCCCGATCCGCCGCGCGACCGCGAGCATCAGCGCGATCGTGAGATCGGCGGTCGCTTCGGTGAGGACATCGGGCGTGTTCGTGACCACGATACCGCGTTCGCGCGCGGCAGTTACATCGACATGATCGAAGCCGACGCCGAAGTTTGCGAGGACTCGGCAGCGAAGTGCGCCGGGCGCGAGCACCACGGCGTCGATGCGGTCGGTGACCGTGCAAAGCATGGCGTCCGCGTCCCGCATGGCAGCCCGGAGCGCGGCGCCGCTGAGCGGCGTGTCGCTTTCGTTCAGGCGAGCGTCGAAATGTGCGGCGAGCTCCGACTCGACGCGCGCCGGCAGCCGCCGCGTGACCACTACGACCGGTTTCGCGCCCGGCGTCATGTCAGTGCTTTCCATGCGTGACCCCCGTTCGCGCGCGGCGCTGCTCCGCGAGGTGTATGCGGCAGCGGTGTCGGCAGCGAATCCGTTCGCGCTCACGGCGCGCGCGCTATCCGCCGAGCCAGTTCCCCCTGCACCAGTGTTCCTGCTCGCTGCCGGCAAGGCCTCGGCGCAAATGGCCGCCGCCGCTTGCGAAGCGCTTGCGCAGGTGGCGCGCGTGCCCGCCGGTGGCGTGGTCATTGCGCCGGAGCGCATCGCGCCACCACACCCGGCGCTCCGGACCGCGGCCGGCGATCACCCGGCGCCCGGCGCGCAGTCGCGCGCCGCATCGCACATGATCGGTGACGCGATCTCGACAATGCCGCTCGACGCCGTCGTGTGGGTGCTGCTTTCCGGAGGGGCGAGCAGCCTGCTCGGGGCGCCCGCCCACACCATCTCGTCCGGCGAACTGGATTCGCTCAACGCCGTGCTGCTGCATTCCGGCCGGCAGATCGGCGAAGTGAACCTGCTCCGGAGCCGTGCGCTCCGATGGGGCGCAGGCCGCATGGCCGCCGCGCTCGCGCCACGCACCATCCGCTGCTTCATCCTCTCGGATGTCATCGGCAATGATCCCCGGGCGATCGGCTCGGGACCGTGCGCTCCGCCGCAGGGAACCGACGCGGACGTGCGCGCGCTTGCGGTGGCGCTGACCGCGTCCGCTCGCAACGCGGCTCCGCTTCTGGCCCGCCTCGCACGCGACGGCCGCGTGGGGAGTGACCTTCCCGGCGCTCCGGCGTTTGCCAATGTTCGAACGACGATTGTCGGCGATAACGCCACCGCGACGCTGGGCGCCGCGGCGGCCACTCGCGCGCGCGGTATCCCGGTGACGGTGGTTGCCGAACCGCTCGTGGGCGAGGCGTGGGTCATCGGCGCGCGCCTGGCCCGCACACTGCTGGTCGGTGACGCGCCCGGGTGCATCATCTGGGGCGGCGAGACCACCGTCACGCTCGGATCGAACGCGGGCACCGGCGGCCGCAGCCAGGAGCTGGCACTCGCTGCGGCTCGCGCGCTGCGCGCGCACGATGGCATGTCGCTCCTCGCCGCGGGGACGGATGGCTGCGACGGTCCCACCGACGCAGCGGGCGCCGTCGTCGACGGCGCCACCTGGGATGCAATCATGCACGCCGGCCGCGATCCCGCACGTGACCTCGAACGCCACAACTCGTACGCTGCGCTCGATGCAGCCGGATCGTTGCTCCGCACCGGGCTCACCGGTACCAACGTCGCCGACATCGTGATTGCGTACGCTGGTTGATCAGGGATGCAGCGGGCCGCTCCGACGGTAGTCCGAGCCGATGTGGACGCTCACATCCACTCGGCGAAAACTATCTGGGGCGGCCGCGACCTGCTTCACGCCCAATGCGTCGGCCACGCGTCGCGCCAGCGCCAGGTCACCGCGCCGGGACAGCACGACCGTAGCACCGAGTGAGTCATGCAAGTTGCCGACGGTTACCACGTCGAACCCCTGCTGCCGGAGCGCCCGCGTCACCACACGCGCGTCGCCGTCGCGCCCGCCCGCGTTGAGCACTTCGACGACGACGCGGTCTTTGAGTCCCGGCGTTGGATATGACTGTGTCGAGCCTGCGGGCAGTGCGCCGGAGCGGGCCGGCTGCAACACGATTGCCGCCACGCCGAGCGCGGCGAGCGCGATCGAGCCGACCACTAATGCAGCTCGACGGATGATGTGACGGTCAGGGAGTTCCAGAATCGCACCGTAGGCTCGGGCAGTGGCCAGCAGGAATCGATAAGATGCAGCAGCCGGCGCTGCGCCACATCGCGCACCACGCCGCCGGGATCGGCCGGGAAGCGTCGGGCGAGCTCCGCGCGTGCGACAGCGTCAAACGCACGACCCGGCTCGAGGTAGTCGGCGCAATAGAGCACTCGCCCGGGCATATCCCATTCGACGCAGCCAACCGAGTGATACCGCACCGCGTCCAGGACGCCCTGATCGGTTTCACCTTCGGCGCTGGCCTTTGCCGCCGCGGCCGGCCCGTGCCGAAGCTCGGCTGGCCCCGGCGCGCTGGGGGCGAGCGCCTCCAACAGGTCGCGCGGCGCATCGCGAAGGCTGTCGTGGAGCCACGCGGCGCGGAGCCAGCGCGCCCGCTCCGCCTCCGGCACGCCCATCGCCGTGGCCCACCTATCCACCAGCGCAACCACGCGCTCGATATGCGCGCGACGTCCAGACGCAACAACGGCCCACACCGGAAGCGTGGGCCGCAGTATCGGCGTACCAGATCCCGCACGCGACACGACGGCGTCAGCTCTCGGCGCGCAGCTGCGGGGCGCGGTGGATCTTCGACTTCATCAAATGGCGCTGCATAGCGCGGTCTCCTCGCCGAGAATGGCATTGTCGATCAGCCGCGTCGCGCCGACCCGCGCCGCAAGCGCCAGGATGGTCCCCGCCTCGGCGGTGCTGACCGGCAGCAGATTCCGCGGCTCGATGACCGCAATATAATCGGCCGAAACACCCGGATATGCGGCGAGCGTATCGGTCATCGCACGCTCCAGGCGCGCGGCAGAACGCTCGCCGCCGGCCCATGCAGCGCAGGCCGCCGCGAGTGCTCGGCTCAGCGCGACCGCCTGATTTCGTTCCCCGGGTGCCAGGTAAACATTGCGACTGCTCAGCGCGAGCCCGTCCGGCTCCCGTGCGGTGGGCACGACGACGAGGTCGATCGGCCAGTCGAGATCGCGCACCATGTTGCGCACCAGCGTCGCCTGCTGGATGTCCTTCTGGCCGAAACAGGCAACATCCGGCTCGACGAGATGAAAGAGCTTCGC
>JBDTQV010000194.1:0-4583 GCA_039932015.1 Gemmatimonadota bacterium
CGGCGTTCCCAGTGACATTCCCGGGCTCGAGTTTGCCGGCGAAATCGAGAGCGTCCGCGGCGACGTGTCGCGCTGGCACAAGGGCGATCGCGTGATGGGTCTGGTGGGTGGCGGGGCGCAGGCTGAATACGTCGTGCTGCACGAGGACGAATTGTTGCCGATCCCGGCCGGACTGTCGTTCGCCGAAGCGGCGGCAATTCCGGAGTCGTTTCTCACTGCGTACGACGCGCTCGTGGTACGGGGACGCCTCGCGGCCGCCGAGCGCGTGCTCGTCCACGCCGCCGG
Source organism: Gemmatimonadota bacterium (assembly GCA_039932015.1). GTDB lineage: Bacteria > Gemmatimonadota > Gemmatimonadetes > Gemmatimonadales > GWC2-71-9 > JAICUF01. Next base: position 286 of record JBDTQV010000194.1, read on the forward strand.
CAGCGGGCTCGGCACCGCCGCGATCCAGATCGCGCACCGCCTGGGTGCCACCGTGCTCGGCACGTCGCGGAGTGCCGCCAAGCTGGCGCGGGCGGTCGTGTTCGGGCTGACGGCCGGGATCGACACGAGCGCCACCAGTTTCCGGGATGCCGTGACCGAGCCGGTGGACATCGTGCTCGACGTGCTCGGCGGACCCGCCTTTGCCGACAATCTCGCGGTGCTCGCGCCACGCGGCCGGCTCGTGCTGCTCGGATTTCTCGCGGGCAGCCGAACGACGGCGGATCTCGAATCCGTGCTTCGCAAGCGGCTCGAGGTGATCGGGACGGTAATGCGGACGCGCGGCCTTGATGAGCGGATAATGCTGGCGCGCGCGTTTACCGGTGCGATGCTGCCGCTGTTCGAGCACGGCGCACTCAGGCCTGTCGTCGACCGCACGGTGCCGATGGCGGAACTGGCCGATGCGCACGCCGCGCTCGAGCGGAACGACACGTTCGGCAAGATCGTGGCAGTCTGGGATAGCTGACCGCGTCCGCGTTCATAAGAGTTGCGCCTGCGGACTTTCGGCCGGGACGCCCTCGCGCCACTCGCGCTCTTCGCGCATGCCCTCCGCCACATCGAACCCGTGCTGCCGCTGCAGCCGGACCAGCCGCGCCTGCAGCGCGCGGCGATAGGCCGGCGATGCCATCGTCACCGACGCGTAGTGCCGCCGGTAGCGCGCGGCGATCGCGGGAAACTCCTGATCGAGAAATGGCAGAAAGCGGTGACGTGCCGCGGGCCCGAGCCGGAGGCTCGATCCGACGGCATACTGCGCGTCCATGCGGCGCGCTGCCGCCAACAGGGTCGAGAGTGACGCAGTATCATCGGTGATGCCCGGAAGAATCGGGGCGATCAGAATGCCGGCCCGAATCCCTGCTTCCCGCAACCGTCCGAGCGCGCGAAGCCGCGCCGACGGAACCGGCGTCCGCGGTTCGAGCCGCCGCGCAAGGCGAACATCTGCGGTGGCGAGTGAGACGTGGATACTCACACGGTTTCGATCGCTGAGCCGGCGCAGTACGTCGATGTCGCGCGTGACGAGCGGGGACTTGGTGATGATACCGATCGAGAGCCCGCGATGGGGCAGCAGCGCCTCCAGCACACTGCGGGTGAGCCGGAATCGGCGCTCGGCGGGTTGATAGGGATCGGTGGCGGTGCCGATCACGAGCGACTCGCCCGCCAGGCGTGCCGGATCGAGAGTCCGCGCCAGCACGGCGGCGGCATCTCGCTTCACCAGAATCCTTCGCTCGAACGCTTCCCACCCTTCGACGCCGCGAAATTCGCGGAATGCAGCGTCATCGAGCCGCCCTTCATTGTGAGCTCGCTCGACCGCGTACCGGTGCGTGTCCCGCGCATAGCAGTACGTGCAGCCGAACTCGCATCCGATATATGGATTGAGCGACCAGTACCCCATGCCGGTCGCGGCCGGCGAATTGAGCACCGACCGCACCGGCAGCGCCACGAATCGCGTACCGCGCCCCCGCTCGTCGAGTGTTTCCCAGGGGGTGGGTGGCGCCTCGGACTCGAAGAGCGGCAGTTGACGCCGAGTTGGCATGCTCACCCGCAGCGGCCCCAGCCGCATTGCAGACATGTGACGCAGGCGCAGTTATGCGCAATTGGGCCGGCGCATTCGGGGCAGACGCGAATGCGCGCGAGTTGCTCGGGGGCGGGAATGGGCGTGGCAGGCGCGGAAATTTGGCCGGAGGGCGGCACGGGGACCTCGCGATCTGAAGGTATTCGGCTACACCCGAATATATCCCGAAGATCGTAACGGTCAATATGAGCGTTGCTGTTCGTTCACGGCCGATCCCGATAGTGCCGCTGCGGTTCTTCCGGCGCGGAGAAATCCTCATCGGTCGCCGGCCGCACCCAAAGGTCGAATGCAAGGAAGAGCGTCTTGCTGAACGGGAAAAAGATGATCGGCACAGCGAGCATCAGCCCGACGGTCTCACCCTGAAGGCGGGACCATGGCGGCGATGGCCACGTCCAGACCAGAAATCCGATCATCCACGCGGCGAAGATTGTCTCCATTGCGACGAGGTTGAAGAAATAGGCTCCCAGCCAGTAGCCGTGCTCGCCCCGCTCGAAACGGAGCCCGCATACCGGGCAGTTGGGCAGCATGCGAATCCACGTCACGAATACCGGGCGGCCGCCGCATTCAGGACAGCGCAGCCGGAGCGCCCGCCCCAGGAGGGCGGCCGCCGAGACCGTGCTGCCGGGCGCGCGATGCACCCGCGGGATGACAGGAGACAAGGGCGACTGCCTCGAACGATTGCCACGTGGGATTTGTGCCAACGGCCGACCGTTCCACATTAGCGCGCCAGCAGCCCCGCCGTAAGCGGCATCACCCGCATCACATCACATGGACGTCGATCCACCGGTCGACGTCAGCGATCACCCGAGCGGCATCGAGATCTGCGAACAGCGTGTGGTAGGCCCCAGGGTACTCGTGGTAGGTGCGGTCCGGCACGGCCAGGCGGTTGAAGAAGTCGCGCGTGCCGGCGGGCGGCACCATCCGGTCATCCGAGCCATGCAGCAGCAGTACGGGAACGGCGAGGCGGGGCGCGAGACGCTGCACGCGCGCAATCGCCGACGTCACTTCCGTCGACAGCCGCGCCGTGCCACGGCGGTGAAACAGCGGATCCTCGAGCACGGTTCTCGCGGCCACCGGATCGCGCGACAGACCGCCGAGATCCATTCCGACTTCGAGAGAAAACCGCGGCCACACGCGAGACATTATGCGGCCGAGCGCCATCAGCAGCGGCGGCACGCCCACGGCGCCGAGCGGTGCTGACGCGGCAATGACGCCGGCGAGATGCTCTGGATGGTGGAGTGCGTGGTCGAGCACGACGAGTCCGCCAAGGCTGTTGCCCAGCGTAAACACCGGCCGCCCGCCTGCGGCCACGATCCCGACGAACGTGTCGAGATCCTCCCGGTAGTCATGCCAACTCTCGATGTACGCCCGTTGCCCCGGTGACCGTCCGTGCCCTCGCAGGTCGAATCCGTGCACCGCGACGCCGCGCGCGGAAAAATATTCTCCGATGCCGGCGTAGAGCCCGCTGTGGTCGCCGAGGCCGTGCAGATTGACGAGCGCGGCGCGTGGCGGCGAGTCGGGGAGCCAACTCTGGCGGAACAGCTCGACGCCGCCGCGGCCGATGAACGAACCGCTCTCGAGCCGCACGCGCCTACCGCACGACCCGGATGGGGTGGTCGCCCGCGAACCACGCGTGCGGGTGCGCCCGCACCGTCGCGACGCTGATCTCGGCTGCTGGCGGCGGGTCAGGCGGGGGCGCGCACGCGCCGGCGGCGGAGAAGTGGAGCCAGTAGACGGTTGGACCGGCGTTCCTCGCGTGCTCTGCCACGAACCGGGCAAGGGCGCGCTGCCAATGCTCGGGTGTCTCGACGCTGTCGGGCGGGGTGCGCCCGCGGTGTGCATCGAGCGCGCGAATGATTGCATCGCGCGACATCCGGAGCTCGGCGAAACGCGCCCGGAGCGTGGCCTCCTCGGAATGTTTCGCCGGATCGCGCTGCAGCACCAAATCGCAGGTGCACGGCCCGATCAGGAGCCGAGCGGCGGTACGCGCAGGCGGATAGGCGCGCCGGAAGCGGCGCTCGTCATCAGGGGCGAGCGCGCCGGCCGCGAGACCGGCGGGGAGCATGGAGCGGACCTCGCTCAACGTGAGCGGGCTCGCGAGGTAGAGGACATGGCACACGGTTAACGGCTCAGACCGGAAGGTCCTGCCGGATCAACACGAGAATCGCGGCCTGCGGAACCACGAGGTACTTCTTTTCCTCGAACGTGATCTCGACCGCGGCTTTCCGAAAGAAAATCGCGTGATCGCCCACGCGCGCCTGCATGCCGCGTCTGGTCTCTCGCGGCTCGGTCTTCCACGGCTCGTCGTCGAGCGTGCTGACATCGGCAACCGCGTCGCCGGGACCGGTCGCCACGATGAGGCCGGTCTGCACCTGCTGGGTTTCGAGCGCCGACGCAGGGAGATAGAGTCCGACCTGGGTGCGGTCGTCCCCTTCTTCCGGCGTAATCAGCACGCGATCGCCCACGACGAGGAGCTGCTTCTTCACTTTGCGGCTTTGCCGTTCTGATGCACCGTAACGAGATCGGTGATCCGGAGCTTCCGCGTGGTGGTGGGCAGGCGGAGCGAGACCTCGTCCCCAACCCGTCCATCGGCGAGCGCGCGGCCCAGCGGCGACATCAGCGAGATGTGCCCCGCGTCGATGTCCATCATCTCGGCCAGCACGACCATGTA
>JBDTQV010000195.1:0-4581 GCA_039932015.1 Gemmatimonadota bacterium
CGCGCTCACCGTGCGCTGCATTCCGGGATCGGCGTCGACCACCAGCACGCGGCGCACCGGCGCCGCCGCCTCCGTATCCGCCGCCACTGCCGGGAGGGTGATGGTGAACTCGGCGCCGCCGCCGGCAGCCGGCACGTAGCTCAGCCGCCCGTCGTGCGATTCAACCAGACCATAGCTCAGGGAAAGGCCGAGCCCGGTGCCCTGGCCCGGCGCCTTCGTGGTGAAGAAGGGCGTGAAGAGGTACGGAACCAGATCCGGCGGCACGCCGTCGCCCGAGTCGCTCACGCGGAGCAGGACCTGCTCGGCGGCGCGCAGCGTCTCGATCCGGATCACGCGTGACTGCCCCTCGGCCAAGGTGCTCACCGCCTGCACCGCGTTAGTGACGAGATTGAGCAGCACCTGCTGCAGCTCGTAACGGTCGCCGAAGACCGTGAGCGGTTCAATCGAGAGCCGCGACTCGAGCTCGATGCCGCGGAGCTTCATCTCGTACGCGATCAGCAGCGACGTGCGCGCGACCACGTCGTTGATATCCACCAGCGATTTGTCGGGCGTGCCCTTCCGGGCGAACGTGAGCAGATTCCGCACGATGCGGCCGGCGCGTTCCGCCTGATCGTGGATGACGCGGAGATGGTCGCGCGGTGCGTCGGGAAGCGGCGTGGTTTCGAGCAGCAGCTCAGTGAGGCCGGCAATCGACGTGAGCGGATTGTTCAGCTCGTGCGCCACGCCGGAAACGAGCTGGCCGATCGTCGCCATTTTCTCGTTCTGAATGAGCTGCGCTTCCATGTCGCGCTGCTCGGTCACGTCCTCCACCAGCGCTACCACCGCGCCGCGATCGCCGAGCGGCGCCGCGGTCAGGCGGAAGGTGCGGTGCGCGGTGTCGTTCCTGATGAGCAGCGGAGCCGGCCGCTCGCCGGCACGCGCGGCGCCGATCGCGGCATCCGCCGTGTCGGATTCGTCGAACAGCGCCCCGGTGAGATCGCAGCCCACGAGGTCCGTCTCGAGGGCGCCGGCCATCCGCGCGAGCGAAGAATTGGAGCGACGGATCGTGCCGTCAGGCGCCAGCACCGCGATTCCTTCGGCCAGTGCGTTGAACGCGGTCTCCCACTGCTCGGTGCTGCGCTGCACCATCTGAAAGAGCCGTCCGTTGGCGAGCACGACCGAGGCGTTCGTGGCGACGGTGGACAGCAGCCAGAGATCCTCGGTGGTGAACGGCCCGCCCTGGCGGCCGGTAACGACGAGCGCACCGATGCGATCGCCGTGCGAGCGGAGCGGCGCGATCGCGGCGGACGGCACCACCAGGCCGCCGAGCAGCGTGGCCGGTCCGGCATCCACCTGCAGCAACTTGATGCGGCCGTCGGCGATGGTGGTGCGGACGACGGACTCGCGGTCGTCATTGGGCCCGAATGACTGGTCCTTCCTGTCCTCGAGCGAGCCGACCGCGGCCGCGACCCGGAGCGTACCACCGCCGTCTTCCGAGAGCACCACCATCGCACCATCGGACTGCATGAAGCGCGCGGCGAACGCGGCGACCTGCTCGACGATGCGCTCGAGGTCGAGTGAGCCGGAGAGGATGTAGCCCAGCTCCTGCAGCGAGAAGAGCTCGCTGATGCGGCGGTCGAGCTGCAGCGCGATGTCGTCGCAGCGTCCCTGCAGATTCCCGACCCGCCCGGTCCACCCCGCACGCACGTGGTGAATGGTCGCGACCAGGACGAGCGCGCCCGCCACGAGCAGCCACCAATATCCGCGCCCGCCCAGCCACGCGCCGATGAAGAGCAGCGCGGCGAGCGACGCACCGGCGGCGAGCAGCCGCTCCGGTGCGATGTCGGCGAACCGCGGGGCCTTCAGCGGCCGCGCTCCGGATCGGGGTCGCCGCGCAGCATGGTGCGTTCGCTGACGAACGCCTCGGGCGGCGCGTTGGGCTTCACCCGGATCGACTTGGCCGGTATACCGACGTTCACGTGGTACGGGCGCACGTTCTTGGTCGCGACCGCGTTCGCGCCCACCATGCCGTTCTGGCCCACGCGCACGCCGGCGAGCACCGTGGCGTGATAGGTGATGCGCACGTCGTCCTCGAGCACGGTCGTGGCGTTGGTCACGTCTTTCTGCTCGACGATGCTGTGCGTGTGGCTGTAAATGTTCGCGTAGTCGGAGATGCTGACGCGGTTGCCGAGCCGGATGCCGCCGCGGTCGTCGAGCAGGACGTGGCGGTGCACCACGACGTCGTCGCCCACCTCCATCCGGTAGCCGAAGGAGAACTCGACGAACTGGAAGCATTTGAAGTTGCGACCGCACCGGGCAAAGACGTGCGGCGCGAGCAGCCGGCGGAATCGGACGGCGACATCGACGTTCGTTCCGCCGAGCATCGAGCGGTCGAAGTTGTACCAGAGCCAGAGCAGCGGCTTGACCCGGACAAACTTCACCTGATCGACGTCGCTGTAGTACTCGGGCTCCAGCGTGACGTTCCGCGGATCGAGGGCGAGCAGGGCCGCGCGTGCGGCGGCCGGCACGGCCGGATCGTCGACCCGCTCGGTGTAGTCGGTCAGGCCGGGGTGATGAAGCTGCAGCAGCAGATCGCGCGCGAGCACGTTCCAGTCCGCGCCCGGCGCGGCGAGTGATGCTTCGGTGTCCGCGAGCCAGCCGTCGTACACCGCGCGCGTTGCCTCGGGCAACTCGACGCCCCGAAGCGGCAGGAAAGCCATGGAATCTCCTCGATGGGCCTGAGCCGGCGCGCTACTGGCCGCGCGGCGTGAGGCGGGCGCGCTCGCGATCGAGAATCGGCAGGCGGCGCGCCCAGTCCTCGCTCGTGAGCGTGTCGTAACTGACGGTGAACGACTCATCGACCGGCGGCAGATCTTCGTACAGGTAGATCGCGCTCACCTGCTCGCGCACGTTGAGCTGTTGCGAGGTGAATCGCGGCGTCAGCGGAATGACGCCCACCGGACGCAGGAATCGGCTCCGGCCCACCAGCGTGAGGAGCTGCGGATCGAAGCGGACGCCGTCGCGCTGCGCGTAGAAGGTGACGAGCACGAGGCCGGGATCGGACAATCCGTTCTGCCGCGCGAGTGCATCGATCGCATCGTGCTTCGAGGCAATCAGCCCGCGGAGCGACTGCTGTGCATCCGGCGCGAGCAGCTGGAGCACCCGCTCGTTCAGCGGCACGAACCGGATCTCCAGCTCTTCACTCCGGAGCCGGAGCGAGATGTCGTTCTGGCTGAGCTTGCCGAACGTCGCGCGCGCCGCCGCGGTTGCCCTTCGGGTGCTGTCGGTGGTGGTGCCGCGGCCGGTCGAATCGGCGGACGCCGTGGCCGCGGGCGCCGGCGCCGGCGTCTGCGCCGTCGCGTGCGGGGCGCATGCGCCGAGCAGCAGCAGCAACACGCTCATCCGTCTCATGCGACCTCCTCGCCGGTGGCGGCGGCCAGAATGCTGTCTCCCAGCTCCGAAATCCCGATGCCTTCCGCGCTGCTCACGACCTGAGTCTGATCGTCGGTCAGTCCCAGCGACACGGCCAGCTCATGTGCGCGAGCAGTGCGCGCCTGGCGTCCGAGCTTGTCGGACTTGGTGAACACCGCCAGCACCGACCGGCCGCTCGCGACCAGCAGCTCTTGCATGTCGTAGTCGTCCGCCGACGGCGGATGACGGATGTCGAGCAGCCAGACGACGCCGGCGAGGGTCGCGCGCGTGGTCAGATATTCGTTGACCAGCTTCCGGTATCCCGCGCGCGCGCCCTTGCCTGCCTTGGCAAAGCCGTAGCCGGGAAGGTCCACCAGATAGAGCGACGGCAGGCGAAACACGTTGACCAGCGTCGTCTTGCCGGGTGTGCCGCTCACACGCGCCAGTCCGGGACGCCCGACGAGGACGTTGAGCAGGCTCGACTTGCCAACGTTCGATCGCCCGACGAACGCAATTTCTGGGAGGGGCGGCTCGAGATGTACGCGGGGATCCGGATAGCTGCCGACGAACTCGACCGGCAGGTCACGCAGCGGGGAGGGCGGGCCGGCCGCCCGCCCGCTCATGCTTCTCGCTTGGCGCGCGCGCGCTCGGTGACGATCAGCGGCTGCTTGCCCTCGGTGATCGACTCCTTGGTGATCACCACTTCGCGCACGTCATCGCGGCCCGGCAGGTCGAACATGATGTCGGTCATCATCGTCTCGAGAATCGCGCGGAGGCCGCGGGCACCAGTCCCGCGCTTGAGCGCCTTCTGCGCCACCGCGCGCAGCGAATCCGCGTCGAACGTGAGGCCGACGTTCTCGAGATCGAACAGCTTCTTGTACTGCTTGGTGAGCGCGTTCTTCGGCTCGACGAGGATCTTCATCAACGCTTCCTCGTCCAGCGACTCGAGCGACACGACCACCGGCAGGCGGCCGACCAGCTCGGGGATCAGGCCAAAGCGAAGCAGATCGTCCGGCTCGACGTCGCCATATGGATGTCTCGTACTCACCCCTGGGCGAGACGCGCGCTCGATGTCGTTGAAGCCGATGAGCTGACGCCCGGTGCGCGACTCGATGATCTTCTCGAGTCCGTCGAATGCGCCGCCGCAGATGAACAGGATGTCCTTGGTGTTGATCTGGATGTATTCCTGCT
>JBDTQV010000196.1:0-4566 GCA_039932015.1 Gemmatimonadota bacterium
CCGTCGATCCATTTCACGCAACGCTCGTTCGCGGCAGGCAATTCACCGGCACGCCCACGCCATGTCCGCTCTAGCATGATGGACCGGCGCAATTTCATCGGCGTCTCGGCGGCCGCACTCGGCGCAGCGCGCCTGCTCCCGCTCGCGCGGACGATCCCCACCGGCCGGCTCGATCGCATTGGCGTCCAGCTCTACACGCTTCGCGCGGCCATGGAGCGCGACTTCGAAGGCTCGCTCGCGCGCGTCGCGAAGATCGGCTACCGGGACGTCGAGTTCGCCGGCTACTTCGGACACTCGGCCAGGGACGTCCGGACAATCCTCGATCGCCACGGCCTCCGGGCACCCGCCGCGCACATCTCCACCGAAACGATCCGCGGCAACTGGGAGCAGACGCTGGCCGATGCGCAGACCATCGGCCACGAGTATCTCGTCTGCGCCTGGATCAACGACGCCGACCGCACGCACGAGGGGTACGAAGCGATCGCCAACGAGTTCAATCGCGCCGCGAACACGGCACTCAGCTCGTTCGTCGGCTTCGCCTATCACAACCACGTCTACGAATTCAAGCCGCTCGCCGACGGCCACGTCCCCTACGACTCGCTGCTCGGAGATACCGACCCATCGCTCGTGAAGTTCGAGATCGATCTGTTCTGGATGATCGAAGCCGGGCACGATCCACTCGCGTACTTTGCGAAATATCCCGGGCGGTTTCCCCTGCTGCACGTGAAGGACCGGGATGCCGCCGGGAAAATGGCAGACGTGGGGCGCGGAACGATTGACTTCCGCACGATTTTCGCCCGGGCGAACGCCGCGGGCGTCCGACACGTGTTCGTCGAGCACGACGAGCCCGCCGATCCGTTCGCGAGCATCGAGGCCAGCTATCGCTACCTGCGGGATCTCCGTTTCTGATCAGCGCCGCGCATGAGCTGATCCCGACCCGCGTCTTCCCCTCCGCGGACGAGGTGAGCGCGGCCGTCGCGCACGACATCGCGACCCTCATTCGCGATCGCGCGGACGCCGGCGAGCGCGCCGTGCTCGGCCTCGCCACCGGATCGACGCCCGTCTCCATCTACGCGGAGCTCGTGCGGCTACATCAGCACGAAGGGCTGTCGTTCGCGAACGTCGTCACCTTCAATCTCGACGAGTACTACCCGATGTCGCCGGATTCGGTGCACAGCTACCGGCGCTTCATGCAGGAGCATCTGTTCGATCACGTCGACATCGATTCCGCCAACATCCACGTCCCCGACGGCACCGTTGCCGCCGATCAGGTCCAGGCGTACGCCCGTCAGTACGAGCAGGCCATCGCCGATGCCGGCGGCGTCGACCTGCAGATCCTCGGCATCGGCCGCACCGGGCACATTGGCTTTAACGAGCCCGGCTCCGCGCTCGACAGCCGCACGCGCCTGATCACGCTCGACCGCGTCACCCGCCTCGACGCGGCCAGCGACTTTCTCGGCGCCGAGTTCGTACCGCGGCGAGCGATCACCATGGGTGTGGGCACCATTCTCGACGCGCGCCGCGTCGTGCTCATCGCCTTTGGCGAGCACAAGGCACCGGTCGTTGCGCAGGCCATCGAGGGTCCGGTCACGCCGAAGATCGCCGCGAGTTACCTGCAGCGGCATCCAACCGCTGAGATCGTACTCGACGAAGCGGCGGCGGCGGCGCTCACGCGCTTCCGGAGCCCGTGGCTGCTCGGCCCGGTGGAGTGGGGCCCCGCGTCGATTCGAAAAGCCGTACTCTGGCTCTCGCAGAAAATCGGTAAACCGATTCTCAAGCTCACCGATGAAGACTACAACGAGTCCGGCCTGCAGGACCTCGCGGCCGAGCGCGGGCCGGCGTACGACATCAACATCAACGTCTTTCGCGGGCTGGCCGAGACCATCACCGGCTGGCCCGGCGGCAAGCCCGAAGCGCTCAAGCGTCCCGGAGACATCGATCGTCCTACCGATGCGATCTTCCCCAAGCGCGTGCTCGTCTTCTCGCCGCACCCCGATGACGACGTGATCTCGATGGGCGGCACGCTGATCCGGCTGCAGGAACAGGGGCACGAGGTGCACGTCGCGTATCAGACGAGCGGCAACCTTGCCGTCTTCGACACTGACGCGCTCCGCTTCGCCGATTTCGCGGTGGACTTCAACGCGCTCTTCGGCGTCAGTGCCGAGGCGGCCGAGCGGATCGAGCATCACATTGAGAGCTCGCTTCGGCAGCGAACTCCCGAGCAGCGGGACACGCCCGAAGTGCGCCAGATCAAGACGCTGATCCGCCGCGGCGAGGCGCGCGCCGCCGGGCGGGACAGCGGGATCCCCACCGACCGCCTGCACTTCCTCGACCTTCCATTCTACGAGACCGGCGAAGTGCGGAAGCGCCCGCTCGGCGACGCGGACGTGGAGATCGTGACCGGCATTCTCCGGCGCATCCGTCCGCAGCAGATCTATGCCGCCGGCGATCTCTCCGATCCGCACGGCACTCATCGCGTCTGCCTCGCCGCCATCCTTCGCGCCTTCGAGCACGTGGGCAACGAGCCCTGGTTCGACGGCTGCGAAGTGTGGCTCTATCGCGGGGCCTGGCAGGAGTGGGAGCCGGAGCGGATCGAGATGGCGGTGCCGCTGAGCCCCGAAGAGGTGCTGCGGAAGCGGAACGCGATCTTCCGGCACCAGTCGCAGAAGGATCGAGCGATGTTCCCCGGCACCGACGAGCGCGAGTTCTGGCAGCGCGCCGAGGCGCGGAACCGGGAGACGGCGGACATGTACGATCGGTTCGGGCTGGCGGAGTACGCGGCGATCGAGGGATTCGTGCGTTGGCGGCCGGCGCGGTGATACCGGCAACCGGGCCGTCGCCGGATGAGCCGCATCCGCTCCCCGGCGTGACCCGGCTCGGCTTTCTCCGCCAGTTCGTTACGCGGCCGAACATCATTGTAGGCGACTACACCTACTACGACGATCCGCGAGGCCCGGAGCATTTCGAGGAGCAGGTCCTCTACCATTTCGATTTCATTGGCGACCGGCTCATCATCGGCCGCTACTCTGCGATTGCCGCCGAGGCGACGTTCATCATGAACGGCGGCAATCACCTTACCGGCGGGATCTCGACGTATCCCTTTCCGATTTTTGGAAATGGCTGGGATGCCGGAGGCCAGCCGGCGTGGCCCAATCGCGGCGATACGCGTGTCGGCAACGACGTATGGATCGGCTACCGCGCGACGATCATGCCCGGCGTGACGATTGGCGACGGCGCCATCGTTGCCTCGACGTCCACGGTGACGCGAGATGTTCCTCCATACGCGATCGTCGGCGGAAATCCCGCGCAGGTCATCCGCAGCCGGTTCGACGGTGCGACCGTGCAGCGCCTACTGGCCGTCGCGTGGTGGGATTGGACGGCGGCGCGGGTGACGCGACACATCCCGGCGATCATGGCAGGGGACGTGACTGCGCTCGAGTTGGCGGACTAGAATCTCGCTACTCTGGCGTGCGCTCCGGCGGCGGCGCATCTTCACAATCCATCCGCCGCCCCGACTTACCTGAAAGGCAACATCCCGATGCAGCAGCCCCCCCGAAAAACCTACGACGTCTGCATCGTCGGCTCCGGCGCCGGCGGGGGCATGGCGGCGCACATGCTCACACAGGCCGGCGCGGATGTCATCGTGCTCGAGGCCGGCGGCATGTGGGACAATACGAAGGACAGCGCGATGCTGAAGATGCCGTACCAGTCGGCGCGGCGCGGTGCATCGACGAAGGAGCGGCCGTTCGGTGAGTTCGACGCGTGCATCGGCGGGTGGAACATCGAAGGCGAACCGTACACGCGGGCACCCGGCACATCGTTCGACTGGTGGCGCGCCCGCATGCTCGGCGGCCGCACCAATCACTGGGGCCGCATCTCGCTGCGCTTCGGGCCCGACGATTTCCGCGGCAAGAGCCGTGACGGACTCGGCGAGGACTGGCCCATCAGCTACGACGACGTCAAGCCGTACTACGATCGCGTCGACCAGCTCATCGGCATCTTCGGCAGCGTAGAGAATCTGCCCAACCATCCCGACAGTCTCTTCATGCCGCCGCCCAAGCCGCGCTGCTACGAGCTGCTCGTCAAGCAGGCGGCGGACAAGCTCAAGGTCACCTGCATCGCCGGCCGGCTGTCGGTCATCACCAAGCCGCTGCCGGGCCGGGCGCCGTGCCACTACTGCGGCCAGTGCAACCGCGGCTGCGGAGTGAACGCCAACTTCAGCTCGACCAACGTCCTGCTCCTGCCGGCACTCGCCACCGGCAAGCTCACCATCATGCCCAACGCGATGGCGCGCGAAGTCACTACCGGCCGCGATGGACTCGCCACCGGTGTTTCCTACGTGGACAAGACCGACGGCACCGACAAGCACGTGCAGGCGCGCATCGTGGTGCTCGCCGCCAGCGCCTGCGAATCCGCTCGACTCCTGCTCAACTCGCGAAGCGCGCGCTTTCCCGAGGGACTGGCCAACTCGAGCGGCACCGTAGGAAAGTATCTCACCGACACGACCGGCACCGACGTCGCCGGCTTCATCCCCAAGCTGATGGACCAGGTGCCGCACAACGAGGA
>JBDTQV010000197.1:0-4557 GCA_039932015.1 Gemmatimonadota bacterium
CCGGCGACGCGACGCTCCAGACGGCCAGTGGCAAGTGCTCGCGCACCTTCCGCCTCTTTTACCCGGACGGAGTCAGCGAGTCGGTGCAGTTCTTCAGCAACCTCAAGCTGGTGCAGAGCACGGCTTCGATCATTCCGGTCGGCGACAGCGTCCTGCGTCACCTGACCATCAACACCGCCTCCACCAGAAACTCCCGTTGCGGAACGCTCTACTTCGGGGAGGGTGTCGCCGGCGGGGGCGTTGGTAGTGACCCGTTGTTTGTGAAGCGGACGAGCGCTTCGACGTGGCACGTGTACTCACAACCCGCGACCGCTACCACAGCGGCCGCTACCAAAGCGTCCTGCGGAAACACCACTGAGCTCTTCAGCATGCCGGTCGACTTCGTGGTTCAGGCCAGCCGGGCTCTCCCGCTCGTGCCGACGCAATAGCCGGCGGCGCTCAGGCCACAGTTGGCGGCTCCGCCGCCAGCTCCCCCAATCCACCTCGAAGCTCACGGGTATCGAATATGCGAGCACGTCTCCTTCTCGTCGCGAGCGCCGCCGTTGGAGCGCTTGGCTGTGGGAATCCAACCGACATATCGACGGCGAGCTCCAACGCCGCCTCTCTCGCCGGCGCAGCATCACCCAACGTGCATCGCGTCACCGGAGGCGGCCGTCTCGACCTCACCGCGTTCGGCCCGCATCTTTCACCGGAAACCTATGGCATCAATGCGTCGATCGACGCTGAAGGTACCATGCGAGGCCAGGTGGAGATCCAGTTCTCCGATCCCGCGGTCACGCTTCACGTCGAGGTCACCTGCCTGAGCGTCAGTGGCAACGACGCGTGGATCGGTGGCGCGGTGACCCATACATCCGACCCGACGGGTCATCCGGAGGGAGTGGAGCTGATCTTCCGCGTTCAGGACAACGGGGAGGGGCGGGGTGCACCCGCCGACCGGATGAGCGGCGTGTTCATCGGTGCTCCGGCAGCACTCTGCGCGCGGCAACCCCGCTTTGCGAGGGCCGACTACGAATTTGCCGGCGGCGGCATCACTGTGCGGTGATCGTCGGCGGCGAGCGGCGGGATTTTTCCCGAACCACGTTTTGGGGCGCCTCCGTTGAGGGTTCTGGCGGCTTGTCGGTGAGCTGCGGAGTCGCGAATGGCCGGGGCTCCGACGCCAACGGTGGCCGTCGCGGCCCGCGGGATTCCGGAAACCACCTGTAGGCTCCGGCGGCGCGCGAGCGCCGGGGGTAGCAGTAAAGGCGAGGCGCCCCCGGTAACGGGGGCGCCTTTGCTTTGAAGATCCCGGCGCCAAGCCTGCGCGCGGACAGATTCGCCCGCGCGGTGCGCGCCCTCCAGTTATTTGTGCGGGCGCGCCGATGAATCGGGATGCGCCATCCCCGGCATCGGATGTGCCGGCATCTTGTGGCCCGCGCCCATTCCGCCCATCCCGCGCATCTCGCCCATCTTACCCATTTCACCCATCCCACCCATCTGCCTCATGTGCGCGTGCATCATCTTCTGCTCGGCCACGAGCGCGTTGAGTACGTCGGCCATCGCCGCGTTTCGGGCGTCGCCCGTGCTCTGGTTCATCCGCGCGACTGCGTTGTCCAGCCGCGCGTCGGCGGAATCCATCGCCTGCATATGCATCATCATGTCGGGCGCGGTCGCATGCGCCTTCGACGGGGCAGACTTCGGCTGCTGTGCCGCAAGCGGCCCTGCCAGCGCGAAAGTGGCGACCAGCGTGGCCGCGAGTCCGGGAATTCTCATGTGGTTCTCCGACCTACAGGTAATGCTGCTCTGACAGCCGGCTGGAACGTTCACCGGTCCGCCACTCAAGATACCACGCACCCGTTCGTCTCACGCATCACCTCGAACGCGTGCGGCCGGGGCGCGCGCGTCCGGGCAAGGGAACCGGTTCGCGCCGCGCAAAGGGCCTGACCCCGGGACTTGACCCAAGCCCAAGCCAGCGCTACTTTTGCAAGTCTGGCCCGGAAAATGGGCATCTGGCGGTCAGATGCCGGGGAATTGCGTAGCTCACAGTCGCAGGGATATGCCGACAATCAATCAGCTCATCCGGCACGGCCGGAAAGACATCGCGGCAAAGGACAAGGCGCCCGCGCTCAAGGAAAACCCGCAGAAGCGGGGTGTCTGCACGCGCGTCTACACCACGACGCCCAAGAAGCCGAATTCGGCGCTTCGGAAGGTCGCTCGTGTCCGCCTGACCAACGGCTTCGAAGTCACCGCCTACATCCCGGGCGAAGGCCATAACCTGCAGGAGCACTCGATCGTCCTCATCCGGGGCGGACGCGTGAAGGACCTGCCGGGCGTGCGCTACCACATCGTCCGCGGCACGCTGGACTCCGCCGGTGTCAACGACCGGAAGCAGAGCCGCTCCAAGTACGGCGCCAAGCGCCCGAAAGCGGGTGCGGCGGCGGCAGGCAAGGCTGGTAAGGGAGGTAAGAAGTGAGCCGGCGGAACAAGGCGGTCAAGCGGCCGGTACCCCCCGATCCGCGCTACGACAGCCAGACGGTGTCGAAGTTCGTGAACAACCTGATGTTCGAAGGCAAGAAGAGCGTCGCCGAGGGGATTTTCTATTCGGCGATGGACATGATCGAGACGCGCACCGGCCAGCCGGGTGTTTCGGTCTTCAAGCAGGCAGTCAACAACGCGAAGCCCACGCTCGAGGTGAAGAGCCGCCGTGTCGGTGGGGCGTCGCTGCAGGTGCCGGTCGAAGTGCGCCCCGAGCGCCGCGCCGCCCTGGCCATGCGATGGATCATCCAGTACTCGCGTGCGCGCAACGAGAAGACGATGGCCGAGCGGCTCGCCGCCGAGCTGATTCTCGCGTCGAAGGGCGAAGGCAGCACCATCAAGAAGAAGGAAGACACGCACCGGATGGCAGAGGCCAACCGCGCGTTTGCTCATTATCGCTGGTAGCAGGTCGTAGACATCGGAGTACGTGACCGGAATATCCCGGCCACCACTGCTCTTCCGAAAGACAACGCGTGGGATCCCTCGGGGGTCCTCGTCGAAGGCGAAAGCCCCGACGTGCGCGGAGCGATACCTCGGGATTCATCCCGGACGGTCGCCCCGCTTTTTCGCTGAATAGAGACTGAGAGACATGGCCCGACAGACCCCGCTCGACCGCTATCGCAACATCGGCATCATGGCCCACATCGATGCCGGGAAAACGACTACGACCGAGCGCATCCTCTACTACACCGGCAAGAACTACAAGATCGGCGAAGTGCACGAGGGTGCGGCCACGATGGACTGGATGGAGCAGGAGCAGGAGCGCGGCATCACGATCACGTCCGCCGCGACCACGTGCTTCTGGACCCGGAACGATATCGAGTATCGCATCAACATCATCGACACGCCGGGACACGTCGACTTCACCGTCGAAGTGGAGCGGTCGCTTCGCGTGCTCGACAGCGCCGTCACGCTCCTCGATTCCGTCGCCGGCGTCGAGCCGCAGACCGAGACGGTGTGGCGCCAGGCGGATCGCTACGGCGTTCCCCGCATCATCTTCGCCAACAAGATGGACCGCATCGGCGCGGACTTCGATCGCTGCCTCCGGATGATCCGCGACCGGCTGACGAAGCGCGCGTTCCCGCTGCAGATCCCGGTCGGCTCGGGCGAGCTGTTCACCGGCCACATCGACGTGCTCCGCAATGTCGAGGTGATCTTCGACGACGACTCCCTCGGCAAGACGTTCGTCGAGATGCCGGTGCCGGAGCAGTATCAGCCGACGGTCGAGCAGTACCGTCGCGAGATGCTCGAGGCCGCGGTCGAGCACGACGACGTGCTGATGGAGAAGTATCTGGGCGGCGAGGAGCTCACGTACGACGAGATCCAGAGCGTGATCCGGAAGGCCACCGTCGCCGGCTCGATCGTGCCGGTGCTCTGCGGCGCCTCGTTCAAGAACAAGGGCGTGCAGGCGCTGCTCGATGCCGTCATTGATTATTTGCCGAGCCCCGAGGACGTTCCCGCGATCAAGGGTCACCTGCCGCAGCACGACGAGACGATCGTCGAGCGCGAGCCGTCGGATGCGGCGCCGTTTAGCGCCCTCGCGTTCAAGATCGCGACCGATCCGTACGTCGGCCGCCTCACGTTCTTCCGTGTGTACTCGGGCTCGCTCAAGAGCGGCAGCTACGTGTACAACAGCACGAAGGACAAGCGCGAGCGCATTGGCCGTCTGCTGCAGATGCACGCGAACAAGCGCGACGAGATCGAGGAGGTGCTCGCCGGCGACATCGCCGCGGCGATCGGCCTCAAGGACACGCGCACCGGGGACACCCTCTCCGACGAGGACAAGGCGGTCATCCTCGAGGCGATGAAGTTCCCGAATCCGGTCATCGACGTCTCGATCGAGCCGAAGTCGAAGGCCGACCAGGACAAGCTGGCAATCGCGCTGCAGAAGCTGCAGGAAGAGGATCCGACGTTCCGCGTCCGCAGCGATGCCGAAACCGGCCAGACCATCATCGCCGGCATGGGCGAGCTGCACCTCGAGATCCTGGTCGACCGCATGAAGCGGGAGTTCAAGGTCGAGGCGAATGTCGGCAAGCCGCGCGTGGC
>JBDTQV010000198.1:0-4534 GCA_039932015.1 Gemmatimonadota bacterium
AGCTCCGGCCCGACGTGCATTTCCGCTCCCACGACGGCGCGGTCGGCATGGCGCCGGACGAGACGTATGCGGTCAGCGCGGCCGACGGCAACTTCTGCATCTCGTCGGGCACTACCTTTCCCGCGCTCAACTTGCATCTCGACGCGCGCGATCCGTCGTTCACCGCTTCACCGGCCCGCCGTCCCGAGCAGCGGTATCGTATCGAGGAGGAGCGCGGATACGACTACGTCGGCACCACGTGGACACCGGGATGCTTTACGATGCAGCTCGCGGCGGACGCACCTGCGGCATTCGTCGCATCGGTCGAGCCGCTCGAGGCTGCCACTGCACTTGCCGCGGATGAAGCGCTCGCAGCCGAGCACGTGCGCCGCCGCCACCTGCTCCAGGCGGCCGGACCGGAGGCACGAGCCGGCATCGGCGCCGAGCTCGTGCTCGCCGCCGACCAGTTCGTCATCACACCGCTGGGGCGTGCGGCCGATGTAGCACGCGCACAGGCGGCAGGCGACGAGGTGCGCACGGTGGTCGCCGGATATCACTGGTTCACCGATTGGGGCCGTGACACGATGATCAGCCTGGAAGGGCTCACGCTGAGCACGGGCCGGCACGCCGAGGCGGGCTACTTGCTTCGCACTTTCGCGCATTATGTACACGACGGCCTCATCCCGAACATGTTCCCCGAAGGCGAGCGCGACGGGCTTTACAACACCGCCGATGCCACGCTGTGGTTCTTCCACGCGATCGACCGCTACGTGGATACCACCGGAGATCGCGACACACTCCGGCTTCTGCTGCCCACGCTCACCGACATCATTCAAGCCCACGTTGCCGGAACGCACTTCGGCATCGGCGTCGATCCGACCGACGGGCTGTTGCGCCAGGGCGCGCCCGGCTATCAGCTCACGTGGATGGACGCAAAGGTGGGAGACTGGGTGGTTACGCCGCGGCGGGGCAAAGCGGTAGAGATCAACGCGCTCTGGTACAATGCACTGCGTCTGACCGCCGCGTGGACCCGCGCCGAGCACGGCGATGCGGCCGCGGCGCCATTCGCGGCACAAGCGGAGCGCGCCCGCGCTTCGTTCAATCATCGGTTCTGGTACGCGGACGGCGGGTACCTGTACGACGTGGTCGATGGCGACGGGGGTGACGATTCATCATGCCGGCCCAATCAGATTCTGGCCATCTCGCTGCCCCATCCGGTGCTCGAAGCCGACCATTGGCATTCGGTCGTCAACGTCGTTGCGGCGCGACTGCTCACGCCCTTCGGCTTGCGCTCGCTTGCGCCCGGCCATTCGGACTACAAGCCCCGTTACTACGGCGATTTACGCACCCGCGACGCCGCATACCACCAGGGTACGGTGTGGGGATGGCTCATGGGCCCATGGATCGATGCGTGGCTGCGCGTGCGTCCAGCGGACAAGGCCGGTGCGCGGGCGCTGGTGGAGGCGCTCTCGGCGGACTTGGGGAAATTCGGCATTGGCTCGATTGCCGAAGTGTTCGATGCGGAATCGCCATTCACGCCGCGCGGCTGTATTGCGCAGGCCTGGAGCGTGGCGGAAGCGCTGCGCTGCTGGGTGAAGACCGCGTGAGGCGCGGCGCGGTGCGCGCACTGGCGCTCCCGGTGCTGCTCGCATCTCTGACCTGATGCAGCGGGCGTGAAAGCCCGCCGCTCCTGCCGGACATGACCGTCACGGGCACATACATCATCGCGCCGTTCCCGGTCGCGAACGACGAGTGCTGCTGGCGTCGCCCGATTCAGTCAGTCGCTGAGGCGGCGCTCGGGACCAGCGTAGCTGAGATCGTCGTGATACCGGCGATCGCCATCGCGGTCGTCCCGCAGCAGCTCGCCGAATGCGGTTGGGCCGAGATCGGCGCCATATTCGCGAAGTATGAGTCGCGTCTCCAGATATCTGGAGCCCGCGTGCACCGAGACGAGCGCGCCACCCGCGCGGACCCCCGCCTCGAAATGATCCGCATCCGAGATGGCGACGCCTGACTCGCGTAGTGCATCAGCGAGTCCGGTGTCCGGACGCGTCTCCAGCATCGCAGCGCCGAGCCAGCCCGCGGCGAGCAGCGGGCCCACGCCGGGTACCATGCGCGATCCGACTCCTGACAGCACGCCCAGCACACCGCCTGCGAGCGAGTCTCGCGGGGTTCCGTCGCTCCGGGTCCGCCGGTTGGTTCGCGACGGTGCGGAAGGGGGAACCCCCTCGATGTCGGGAACGGCGACACCGACTCGGTCATCGGAGAAGCCGGCATTCCGGAGCGCACGCGCGGCGTCCTGCGCATCCCGGCGGTCATGGAACAGACCGACCACGATGCGCGGCTCGCGATCGAACTCCACTTCGGTAGACCGCGGCGATGTCCGATCCTCGTGATTGTCGGCGTACGGATCACGCAGATGCATCGGTACTCCCGTCAAACCTGAGCAACTATCGGTCAGCGATTCGGCGCTCCGGTCCGGCGTAGCTTTCGTTGTGGTGGTGGCGCCGCTCGATGGGAACATCGCCGATGGCGTCTTCCGGGAGGACGCGCTGCTCGCGCCCTATCTCGCTCGCATTGCCGTCGCTGCCGCCCATACCGCCCCCGATCGTCTCCCGCTCCCGCATCGGCTCATCTCCCGTGGTGGTGCGCGGGCGCCCACCGCCGCGATGTCCGAACCTATCGCCATCGAACGATTCGATTGGTGCGGCAGGTCACACCCGAGTCCACGGATTGTGAGCCGCCTGCCCGACGCGTTATCCTGTGTCGACCATGCCAAGTCTCGATACGCTTATTCCGCGCTTCCGCACGGCCGATCGCAACACCCGCCTCGAGACGCTGCTCGACTACTCGCGCAAGCTGCCGCCTTTGCCCGAGCGCTTCGAGGTCGCAAAGGCGGCTGGGCACAATCGGGTGCATGAATGCCAGACCCCGGTGTTCCTCTGGACCGAGGTGACGGATGGTATCGTGCATCTCTACGCCGATGTCCCGCGCGAATCGCCCACCGTGCGCGGATTCATCTCGCTCCTGATCCGCACGCTCGACGGCCAGCCCGTCGAAGAAGTCGCGCGCGTGCCGAACGACTTGCTCGACCAGCTCGGCCTGGCCGAGACGCTCGGCATGACGCGCACACAGGGATTGAGCGCCATCCTGACCCGGGTAAAGCAGGCGGTCGCCGCCGCTTAGCATCGCAACCCCGGAAGGACCTGCGGCCAAAGGCGGAACCTTCGCCGCGGCGCGGCGGTAGCTGACAGTGATTACATTCGCGGCATCCCCCTGACGCTCATTTCGGAGGCACCATCCCGCCATCGCCCGACCAGCCGTCGCTCGGCGTCCTCGAAATCGCAAATCGCGGAAGCGGTTTTCTCCGCCGGCGTGAAGCCAGCTACCTGCCCTCCTCGGGTGACGTTCACGTCGGCGAGCGTCTGATCCGTCAGTACCACCTCCGCACCGGCGACGAGATTGCCGGTGCCGTAGGCCGCTCCGGAAAGGGGCGCGGCCCGTCGCTCGAGCGGGTGACGGCGATCTCCGGCCGCGCGCCGGACGCGATCGGCGACCGCCCCGACTACAGCCGGCTCACCGCCATACACCCGAACGAGCAGCTGGTGCTGGAGTGCGGACTCACGCGGATGGGCGGCCGCGACTACACCGATCGTGTGATCGACATCCTCTGTCCGTTCGCGAAGGGTACGCGCGCGCTGATCGTCGCCCCGGCCAAGGCCGGCAAGACGATGGTGCTGCAGGCGATCGCCGAGGGAGTGAGCCGCAATTATCCGGCGGCAATGCTGATCGTCCTGCTGGTCGACGAGCGGCCCGAGGAAGTCTTCGAAATGGAGGCAGGCGGTTTCGGTGAAGTCGTCGCGTCCACGTTCGATCACCCGGCGGACCGCCACGTTGCCATCGCCGAGCTCACGCTCGAACGGGCGCGCCGCCGCGTCGAGATGGGCGAGGACGTGGTGCTCATCGTGGACTCGCTGACCCGCCTTGCGCGGGCGTACAACACGGTCGAGCGCGGCAGCGGGCGCACGCTGTCCGGCGGGCTCGACGCACAGTCACTCGAGCGTCCCAAGCGGTTTCTTGGCAGCGCGCGGAAGATCGACCCGGCAAAGGGCGGTGGGTCACTCACCATCATCGCGACCGCCCTCGTCGACACCGGCAGCAAGATGGATCAGGTAATTTTTGAGGAGTTCAAGGGCACCGGCAACAGTGAGCTGGTACTCAGCCGCGAGCTCGCCGAGCGCCGCGTCTTTCCGGCAATCGATCTCGTCGCGAGCTCCACTCGCCGCGAGGAGCTCATCTACTCGCCCGCCGAGCTCGCGGCGTCCCGTGCGATCCGCGGCCGCATTTCCGGCATGTCGCCGATCAATGCAATGAACGACCTGCTCACCGACATGCGAAAAACCCCGACCAATGCCGAGCTGGTGCGCTCGCTGGCCGGGGTACCGTCGCGTTCGTGACCTGACCTGACCCTCTAGGCGGCGATCGCCTCGGCCCCGAGGCGCTTGAGCTGGCGGTAGTGCGAGCCGATCGCGCCGCGCAGCGTCGCATGCTGGTT
>JBDTQV010000199.1:0-4502 GCA_039932015.1 Gemmatimonadota bacterium
CGCGCCAGAACGCCTCGATCGCGGGGCGGCCCTCGATCATCTCGTGCTCGGGGGGCAGCAGCGTGGCCGAATCATCGTACAATGCGGCGAGCGCTGCCGCGTCACCCCGGCCGGACGCAGCGACGTACCGTTCGGTGGCGGCGGCGACGGCGTGATTCTCGGCGGTGGATTCGTCCTGAGCGGGGCCGCACGACAGAGTTGCTGCGGCCAGCGCCGCTGCGGTGCGAAATGCGATCCCAAGAGTGCATCGGGCTGCCATTTTGGCCTCTATCTTGCTATGTTGCAAGCTCGTAGGTACCTGGGGCGGCAAAGTTCCGTTCCGTTTGTTCACTCGCAGACTGGTATTTTGTGGCACGACGATCAAGAAGGCATTCAACAGCAGCAGTACCCGCGTCCGCTTTTCGCCGGTCAGCCGGACGCAGCATGCAGTCGCACCGTGACTGGCTCCTTTCCCTGCATGGCTCGGTCTGCGCCTACTGCGGCACCGAGACGCCCCCCGAAGTCATCACGCTCGACCATGTACGCCCGCGCCGCGGCCAGACCGCATACGATCGCCCGGACAATCTCGTTCTGGCATGCCGCGAGTGCAACGCCGCGAAGGCCGATACGCCGCTGGTGGCGTTTCTGATGCAGAAGCGGGCGCGTGGAGTTTTTCTCCTCCACTATGGCGAGCACCTGTCCGAGCCGCTCAAGGAGCTGGCGAAGCAGGCGTCGGAGCGACCGATCCTGGCGAAGGAAGCCTAGGACGGCACGCAGCGGAAACCGAAGAACGAGGGCGGCCCTGAACGGCCGCCCTCTCTTTTATGCCGGCATTTGCACCGTCGCCTTTCGCTCGAGCTTCCCCCATCCGACCAGCCCGCCCCGGATCGCCATGACAAACGATCGCACCACGACCCAGTACATCACTTGCCGATACGCGAACCGCTGCAGGAAAATCAGCCACGTGAGGCTCCGGTCTTCGTCCGGCTCCATCAGGAATGCGACCACCGCGGCCAGCCAGTCCACCAGCAGGAACACGGCGTAAAATGTCAGCACCTGCTGCAGATCGGTGACGGCGTACGTCGCGCCGTGCTGCTGGCGCACCAGCCATACCGAGACGAGGCTCCAGAGAAACATCAGGTCGGCGATGGGCGACACGGCCGGGAAGAGCAGCTGGAAAATCCACGTGTTGGGCATCGCCAGAGTGCCGAGCGAACCGTAGCGACGCTCGAGCAATGCATCGCGGTGCTTCCACATGCACTGCAACGTGCCGAACGACCACCGGAACCGCTGGCGCGCGAGCGTTTTCAGTGTATCCGGCGCCTCGGTGTATGCGATCGCCGTATCCGCATACGCGATCACATGCCCGGCCCGCCGCACCGCGATCGTGAGATCCTGATCTTCGGCGAGCGTGTCGTCGCTGAACCCGCCGAGTGCGGTGACGACACGCTTCCGCCAGGCACCGACGGCGCCGGGCACTACCGTGATGGCGTTGAACAGCGAGAGGGCGCGGCGGTCCAGGTTCTGGCTCGTGATGTACTCAAGCGCCTGCCAGCGCGTCACGAGATTGACGCGGTTGCCGACCTTTGCGTTTCCCGCCACTGCGCCAACCGTCTCATCGGCGAGCGGTGCCACGAGTGCCGCGAGCGTACCCGGCGTAAACACGGTATCGGCGTCGAGCCCGACGACGATTTCGCCGCCGGCGCGCGCGATGCCCCAGTTGAGCGCGCTCGCCTTGCCGCCGTTCGACTTTCGCCAGATGGAGACCTGTGGGTGCCCGCCGAACTCGGCGCGCGCGACCTCGCCAGTGCCGTCGGGCGAGCCGTCATCCACCACCACGATCTCGAGCGGTCCCCCGTACGCTTGCGACAGGAGACTCCGGATCGTCGCGTTGATCACCTTCGCTTCATTGTACGCAGGGACGATCACGCTGACGGATGGCGCGTACGTGTCGTCCCCGGTGGCGCGGCGCGCATCACGCCGTGCGACCTGGCGCTGCAGCGCGGCCATCGCGAGCACCGCCACGAGCCGGGCCATGCCGAGCACGACGGCGAGCAGAAACACCCAGTGCAGCAGCCACTCGATCGCACCCACCACGCCGAACGTCGCGAGCTCGGCCAGGCGGCCGGCGGCCCCGTTCGACGGGAGGGCCGCCATCGCGGCGTCGCGCGGAATGCCGGCCAGCTCGCTCAGCAGCACGAGCGTGTCGCCACGCGCGCGGAGCGAGTCGATGAGCGGGCCCAGTGCAGCGACCGTCTGCCGGCGATCGCCGCCGCCGTCGTGCAGCAGCACGACGTTGCCCGATCGCGTGGGCGTTACTGCCTCGCGCTGGCGGAGTACCGTGTCCACGATGGTCCGGACGCCGGGATGCTCCCAGTCCTCGGAGTCGATGTGCAAACCGGCGGTGACGTAGCCGAGAGAGCTCGCGATGCTCACCGGATCCAGTTCGCTGCTGTCAGTCGGCTCGGCGTCGCCGAAGTAGGGCGGCCGGAAGAACGCTGAGCGCCGGCCGGTCACCGCTTCGAGCAGCCGCTCGGTGGCGTCGAGCTCGAGCCGGGTGACGAATGCCGATGTGAGCGCGAGGTTG
Organism: Gemmatimonadota bacterium; assembly: GCA_039932015.1. GTDB lineage: Bacteria > Gemmatimonadota > Gemmatimonadetes > Gemmatimonadales > GWC2-71-9 > JAICUF01. Next base: position 2,567 of record JBDTQV010000199.1, read on the forward strand.
GGATGCGTGAAGGTGTGATTGCCGAACTCGTGGCCTTCGGCAACAATCCGTCGCATGAGCGCGATGTGCCGCTCGACGTTTTCCCCAATCACGAAGAACGTGGCCGGCGCGCCATGCGCGCGGAGCGTGTCGAGGATCAGCGGCGTCCAGGTTCCGTCGGGTCCGTCGTCGAAGGTGAGGGCGACGCGATGTTTGCTTCGCCCATCTCGGCGGACCATCCACGTCGACGGATACGCCGTCAGGCGTTCGCGCACCACGAGCCCGCTCGAGGTGTCGACGCCGATCTCGCGCCGCCCCTCGATTGGGGTGGCGGTGAGCCGGAGAATTTCGCCGTCGCCATCGAATTCGACGTCATAGCCGGGGGGAATCGTCGCGAGCCCTTCGATGGGCGGCAGGTTGGTCCGGCGACCGATCACGCGCCAGAGCGCCGGATCCTCGGAGCCTAGTCGCCAGACAGCGCGGCCCGCCGCACCGATCGCGTCTCCCACCAATGCCTGATTGTACGCCGTGGCTGCATCGAGGTACCAAACGACGTGATCGGTCGAATCGGGATCACTCCACGTGATGTAGGGATTGAGCGCGACTGAATCGAACGTCATCGCCGCACGATGGTCCCGCGCCGCAGCCATGACGTCCTGGAAGGTCATCTCCGAGCCGGATGACTCCGGTCCCGCGTCGTTCCAGTCGTAGCCATACGCACCGATCGCGAGGATCACCCGCTCCGGGGCGACGACGGTGAGTGCATGCCGAACCCGTTCGGCATACCAGGCCTGGCTCGCCACCGGCCCGGCGTCGCCGTGCCCGTAGTGCTCGTCATACACCATCAGAAAGAGGCGGTCGTTTACCGCGGCATATCGGCGGAGGCGATTGTCCGGCAGATCGACGGCGGCCGCCTCGGTCACCAGGGCGCCGCGGGTGTGCAGGGTCTCGCGCAGCTCGCTCTCGAACACGAGTACGTTCTGATCGAGCGACGCCGGCACGTTCTCGAAGTCGATGGTGACCCCGGCCAGTCCGTATTTTCCGACGAACGCGTCGAGCTGTGAGACCGCGCGGTCGCGGCTCGCCGCCGTGCCCACCAGCCGCGACAGATCGCGCGACGCGAACGTTTTTCCGCCCGAGTCGAAATTGCTCACCATCGCGAACACGAGTGGACGTGACAATTCCGGCAGCCGTTGCACCGTGTAGAGTACTCGCGGATCCACCGCGAATCTCAGCGAGTCGCCACCGGCGGCGATAAAGCTCCATTCCGCGACGACCCAGTCCAGCTCGGTCGCGTGCGCGCTGAGCGACGCGAACGAGTTGTCGTCCCAATTGACGTAGAAGCCGACAGTGAGCGGCTCGATCGTACTGGAGCGCACGGGTGCGCGGGCCGGGGGGCGTGCGAGCGGGAGACGGGAGGGATGGACTGCCGCGGCCTGCCGCCGATGTCCGAGTGCCGCATAGAGGCGGCGCCGCGCCGCGAGTCGCTCGCGCGCCTGCCGCGTCGTCAGCAACGTCGGCAGCCGGGCGACGCCGTGCTCGGCGCGCCATTCGGGGAGGAGGGGGGGAACGAAAATGCTCGCCACGACGATCGCCGCGAGCAATGTCGTGACGATGCCGGTGGCGAGCGCGATGCGTCGGAGCCGCCGCCAGCGGCGGCCCGATGGATCGAGAAAGACTGAGCGGGGCGCGGTCGTGCGGGTTTAGCCTTTCGGCTTCCGGCTCGCGAGCGCGGCGGCGATGATGCGATTCTGCTCGGCGGTGTGCGCCTTGGGATATCCCTCGGCCGGGCTCGCGCGATCCGGACGGCCGGCGTATTCGAGCGACACACCAGCAGGCATCAACGCGCCGAGTCGCGGGGCGATGTACGTCCATGCGCCCATGTTGTGCGGCTCTTCCTGCGCCCAGACGATCTCAGCGGTCGCCGGATAGCGCGCGATCACTTCGCGCACCGCAT
>JBDTQV010000200.1:0-4460 GCA_039932015.1 Gemmatimonadota bacterium
GGCCACGAGCTGATGATCGGGATATGGAATCCGGTGCAGTTCATCAACAACGGTGCGCGCATCCAGTCGCTCGACACCGGGAAGTGGACCGATATCAGTCTGCCGGGGGCGTCGTACATGACCGTGGCGCCGGATGGTAAGTCATTTGTCTTCTCCGACTGGCGCACTGGGGATCTGTATCTCCGCGCGCTGCGAGGTGACACGACGAGAACCTCGATTGGCGCGCGCGGTTTCGCGGCGAGTTTCTCACCGGACGGCCGTTGGCTCGCGTGGGGCGGCGTCGACGGCTCGGTCGCGGTATCCCCGGTTCCGCCCAACGGCGCGATCTATCCGGTCGCGGAGCACGGCGAAATGCCGCTCTGGACGCCGAAGTCCGACGGCATCATCTACCGCGACGGATCACGCTACTGGCGGATGCCGGTGAGCACGGCCGGCGGCTTTCGGGCCGGCCGCGCGCAACAGCTCATCGAGGGGTCATTCCTTTCGACGTTCGCCTGGAACCACGACATCAGCCGCGACGGCCGCCTGCTCGTCCTGCTCACCAGCCCGGAACGCGAAGCACGAACGCTGGGCGTGATCACGGGGTTGCCCGGCATGCTGGCGCGCATGGCGCACGAGCGGAGTCCGGGGCGGTAGTTTTACCCGCAGAGACGCGGAGGGTTTCGGGGCGAAACAACAATGTGGGCTCGTGCCGGAACTCCGCGCTGACTCAGTCGAGCGGCTGATACTTGTCGAGCCACCCGAGTGTCTCCTGAATCAGCCGGACGCGCGGGACGAAGTGGCTGCCGTCCTCGATCACGTGCCGCTTGTCAGCAGCTGGTGTGCCGAGGAGGTTGAACATCGGGAGCTGGGATGTGGCGATCGGGAAGTAAAAATCGTAACGGCCGTTGATCATCAGCGTTGGAACGTGGATGCGCGGCAGATAGTTGAGCGGATCCGCCTCTGGCCGAATCTCGGTCAGCTCGAGACCGGCAACGTGGAGAATGCTGAGCCGGATCCGCGGCTCGATGGCCGGCATAATGCCGCCCATTGCCCCGCCCCAGCTGATGCCGAAGTACGCGAGTTGTCGCGTCGTGATGTCGCTGCGCGTCTCCAGAAAATCGACGGTGCGACGCACGTCCTTGCCCCACATGATCACGTGATCGCGATATACTGTCGTCGCGGACGCGTTGTCGCCCGGCGTGCCATCGCTCCGCTGGTATGTACCCTTCAACACGGGATATGCGACAGCGCGCCCGGTCCGGAGGATGTAATCGAAGTGGTCTGCATCGCGTGACGGCAGCGATGGAAAGCTGAACGCGCTGCCTGGTGGAAAGAACAGCACCGCCGGCATGGGGCGGCGGGCGCGCTTGGGAACGTACAGATAGATGAAAAGACTGTCGCCGGCGTACGCGGCGTCGACCCGGGCGAGCTCCCGCGTCCAGTCACCCTCGTCCACCGTCTCCACGATGCGCGCATCGACCGGCTTCCGGTCGTAGTCGTACAACTCCCGGTACACGGCAAAGACGGCATCGCTGACCGGCTTCTCGCTTGCCAGATCGCGGGCATGCAACGTCACCGGTGCCGCGGCCGCAGCCAGATCCGGCTCGGCAGACGGGTATCGGACCAGTCGAATTCCATTCAGTGGCGAGCGGTCGAACGGGTCCTGCGCGTACATGTCGTTGAAGCGATATGGAGGGTCGCTCCAACCGCCGCCCAGAATCGCTCGCTGGCTCCCGATTGCGTTGAGGCACCACTCTCGAACATTGCCGGCCATGTCGCGGATGCCGAAGCTGCTCACGCCGCGCGTCGTGCCGACCGGCTCGGCTCCCTGCCCGCCGAAGTTACTGGCCGGCACGAGCCAGCTGCTGTTCCGCATGCCGGCGGCGCGGCTCCAGTGAATTACCGTCGGCAACGCCTTGCCCCGAAAGCGCGCGTAGGCCATCGCCTCGTACCAGCTCACGCCCCCGACCGGATCGCTGTCGTGCCCGTTGGGCGGCTGGCCGGCCTCCCAGGTGGCGGGGCCGGTGCGGCCCGTCCGGTCGGTCATGCGCGCGACCGCCTGCTCCCACGAAATCGCATGGCCCTCGCGAACGAGTGAATCGATCCACAACTCGCGCCGGCGATAGCCGCCGCTGTCGACGAACACCTTGTACTCGCGGTTCGTGATCTCGAGCCGATCCATCAGAAAATCGTTCAGCTGGATCGGCGCCGCCGCCGAAAGCACGGGGTAGTCCGCCGAGAGCTTGCCGCCGGCCACGCGGACCATCTCGGCGGGGACGGCATCTGCGCGGTCGAGCCGGATGATCGAGTCATTGAACGGCAGGCCAACGAGCTCGAGCGTGCGATAACCGGGCGCTTCGATACGCAGGCGGTTGGCGTCAAGCAATGAGCCGCCGGGTCCGGTGAGGGCGACCAGCGCGCTGTCGAGTGGGGTGGTGCCAAGGAGGCGCCAGTCGGAGTCGGGCGCGTCGTATGCCTTGCGCCAGACGTGCGCGCCCGCCGGCTCCGTGTGAATGCGATACCGGCGGGCGAATCTGGGAAGGAGCGCATTGAACAGCGAATCGCCGGGAACACGGCGCTCGACCTCCTGCGCGAGTGTGTAGGCTGATTCCCAGTCAGCCGTCCCGGCGAACGTGAGCAACCGCGGAATTGCGCGCTCGTGCGCCCAGGTGCGGTTGCGCGCACGCGCGAGCGGGCCGGTCCATCCCCAAACGGCAAATAGTACTGCAGCCGCGGCGGCGGCGGCGAGGACACGGCGGAGCCGGCTTCGCTGCACGGCGTCAGGGCCGCCCGTGGCCGGTGGCGCGGCGACCTCGAGCTCGCGCAGCAGGTCGTCCGCGGACTGCCAGCGGTTCGCCGGGTCCTTTTCGAGGCAGCGCATCACGGCGGCCGCCAGAGAGGCCGGGATGTCGGTCCGCGCGGCGGCGAGCGGCGCCGGGGCACGCGTGACATGCCCGGCAATGATGGCCTGCGGCGTGGTGCCGCCAAACGGCGTATGCCCGGTGAGCATCTCGTACGCCATCACACCGACGGCGTAGATGTCCGTGCGGCCGTCGACTTCGGCCTGACCGAGTGCCTGCTCGGGAGCCATGTAGGTCGGAGTGCCGATCGCGAGTCCGGCGGTCGTGAGCGCCGTCGAATTTTCCGGACCCGCCGCAATCGCCTTTGCGACGCCGAAGTCCACCACGAGCGCGTGGTGACCGGAAAGCATGACGTTCTCCGGCTTGATGTCGCGGTGGACGAGGCCCTGCTGGTGCGCGTACGCGAGCGCGTCGAGCACTTCGCGAAGGATGCGCACCGTCTCCGCAATGGGAAGGGTGCGTTCGCGGGTCAGGCAGTCGCGAAGGCTCTCGCCGTTCACGAATGGCATGACGTAGTAGAGCGCGGAGTCGCCCGTGGCGGACGCCGCTTCACCCGAGTCGATCAGTGTGAGAATGTGCGGGTGCTGCAGACTGGCCGCGATCCGGATCTCACGCAGAAAGCGCACGGCGCCGACCGCGGCGGCGAGATCGGGGCGGAGGACCTTGATGGCGACGGAGCGGTCGTGCTTCAGGTCATGTGCGAGGTACACCGTCGCCATTCCGCCCGCGCCAAGCTCGCGCTCGACGCGGTAGCGATCGGCGAGGCTGGCGGCCAGGCGGTCTGGGGAGGGGGGCACGAAGCAAGAATACGGCGGGGGCGCAAGCGATGGAAGGCAGGGGACACGATCGTCCAGTGGCGCCGGCCGCCTCGCGCCGATATATCTCGTCAACTTGCAACCGGGCACTGGAGAAGATGATGAGCACATCAGACGACATGAAGCGCGTGGCACAGGAGACGGCTAATCGGCTGGCGGGGCTCGGCATCTGGCTGAACGGCCAGGAGCGCGCTGACGATCTGACCACGATGCACGACGCCGTCGAGCGGTTCGAAAGCGCCGTTACCAGCCGCGGAGGTGATCTCATGGTGGATGAGCCGGTGCCGGGCCAGACGCCGCAGCCGGACGACCGTCACTTCGCGCTCCCGCAGCGATCGCCGGATGAAGCGGTCGCCGAATACGTCGAGCGTCTCGCGCGCGCGACGGATAGGGTCGAGCGGCACCGGCGTATCGGGGGCGCCTGAGGGGACCAGATCCTTCGCTGCGCTCAGGATGACTGTCGGGGGGTGGCGTCGCGCCGCGCAGCATGCGACGTCCTACCTGAGGCGCACCCTCGCGAGCTGCACCAGGTACCCCTCACATCCCACCCCCATCAGCAGATCTCGCCAGTACGTCGCCTTGTCCCGCGGCACGACCTGCTGATGACTCCCATCGTTCCGCACCAGGCGGAACGCATCGAGTATCGCTGGCAACTGCCCGGCAAACCACGACCCATGCGCCAGCGCCGACGCAAGCACGGCATTCAACCGCCTCTCGTTCCTCATCGCATGCGCAAGCTGCCCAAGGGAGAGTGAATGCCGCGCACCAAGGTCGAGCGTCTGCCCCTCGATGTTCGCCTGCC
>JBDTQV010000201.1:0-4455 GCA_039932015.1 Gemmatimonadota bacterium
TCGCAACCGGCACAGCCGGCGCACGCGACGCATGATCGGCAAAGGCGGGCTGCAGGTACGGCGGGCTGGGATAGTGGATGAGCGTCTGGATGCCGGCGGCGGCAAGGCGCCGCTGGACGGACGCACGATCGGCCGCCCGAACGACGTACAGGTGCCACACCGGTTCGATATCCGGCGGCACCCGGGGTGCGACAAGGGACGAGCCGGCGAGGGCGGCGGTGTAGGCGGCGGCAACAGTTGACCGGCGACGGTTCCATTCGTCGAGACACGCCAACTTGACGCGCAGCACTGCCGCCTGCACCTCATCGAGCCGGCAGTTCATGCCGCGCTCCACGTGCTCGTACTTCCGCGGCGATCCATAGTTTGCAAGCACGCGAACGCGCTCCGCCGTTGCGGGATCGTCGGTAGTGACCGCTCCTCCATCGCCTACCGCACCCAAATTCTTCGACGGGTAGAAGCTGAACGCCGCCGCGTGACCGAGCGCGCCGGCGCGGCGGCCGTGATAGCGCGCGCCGTGGGCCTGTGCCGCGTCTTCCAGTACGCGAAAGCCGTGCTGCCCTGCGATGGCGAGAATGGGATCGATGGCGGCCGGCTGTCCGTAGAGATGCACGGGAATGACGGCGCGGGTCCGCCCGGTCACCGCGCGCTCGACGGCGAAGGGGTCGAGGTTGAAGGTGCGGGGGTCGACGTCGGCGGCTACCGGTGTCGCGCCGGTGGCCGCGACCGCGAGCCAGGTGGCGATGAACGTATGCGCGGGGACGATCACCTCATCCCCCGGGCCGATATCCCACGCCCGGAGCACGAGGTGCAGCGCATCGAGCCCGTTGCTCAGGCCGACACAGTGCGCGGCACCACAGTACGCCGCAAACTCCGCCTCGAAGGCGCGAACCTCCTCGCCGAGGATGTACCAGCCGCTGGCCATGACACGCGCGATGGCGGCATCGATGGCCGGCCCCAGCTCAGCGTACGGTGCGCGCAGATCCAGGAACGGCACCGTCATGCCCGCCGGCGCTCCAGAAACTCCGCATAATCACGGATGTAATCGGTCTCGGCGTAGGGCAGCGAGGCGACCACGAGGCAGATACCGCCGGAGGAAAAGTTCTCGATGTCGCGCCAGATGAGTCGCGGTACATAGAGTCCGTGATATGCCCGGTTGAGTGTCACCCGGCGTCGTGACGCCCCATCGTCAAGCACCACGTCAAAGCTGCCCATGACCGAGACGATCAACTGCTGGAGGTCGATGTGTGCATGGCCGCCGCGCGATTCGCCACCCGGCACGTCGTACAGGTAGTAGACCCGCGCGATGTCGAATGGAACGTCGCGCGCGCCTTCGAGTGGCGTAAGGTTTCCCTCGGGGCGCGAGATCCGTTCGAGCGGAATGATGCGGCAGTCGTCGAGCGTCGCACGCGACGGCGCGGCGCTCATGCGCCGGCCCGGCCGCGCAAGACGCTGAACGCAGCGTAGTCGCGCACCACGTCCCGTTCATCGAATGGCAGCGATGCGAGCACGAGGCAGACCGAATTGGTCGAGAAGTTCTCCAGACTCCGCCACGTCAATGGCGGCAGGTGCAGCCCGACATACGACCGGTTGAGCTGCAGGATGCGACGATCGGTGCCCTCCCCGACCACGACGTCGAAACTGCCGGACAGGGCGATCACGAACTCATGGGTTCGGCGATGCGCGCGGCCGCCGCGCGATTCTCCGCCCGGGACGTCGTAGAGCCAGTATATCCGCGCAACGCGAAACGGGACGTGCCGTTCCGATTCAACGAAGGTGAGATTGCCGCGGACATCGGGAATCCGCGGAAGCTGTACCGGTTGGAAATCAGTGGGCGTTGTCACGCGCTGCCGAGGCTGGTCCACTGCGGCCGCACGAGGCGGGCAACCGCGGACCGAAGGTGCGAGTGAACGAAAGCGACGCCCGCGCTTCGGAGAAACCGCTCGGATCGCTGGCCACTGCTCACCGCGGCGAATGGAACGCCTGCCGCGCGTGCGGCGCTCGCATCCAGCTCGGTATCGCCGATGAATCCAGTCGCTACGATTCGGGTCAGGGCGTCCGCCTTTTCGGCCGCGGCATTGAACGGGCTCACTACCGTCGTGTTTGCAATGAGCGCACCGAGCCCGAGGCGCCCCAGTTGCCACAGCACGGCGCCGGCATCCTGACGCGCAGTGACGATGAACGGAACGACGTCCATCGTCCGAAGCGAGGCGAGCACTTCGGTCACATCCGGCATGAGGCAGTCCCGCTCGAGCCACTGCGGCTGCTCAATCTGCGCCACCCACGCTGACGCGATCTCCGCGGCCGCCTCAGGCGCGACGCCAACACGAGTGAGGCTCTGGGCGGTACTCGCGCCGTTCCGCTTGTGCTCCCAGAATACGTCGCGATCGAGCGAGACGCCCCCGAGCTCCAGCGCGAGCTGCGCCGCGAGCTCCACGTGCCGCTCACGGCACCCGATCAGCGTGCCGTCCAGATCGAGCGCCAGCGGCGACCCGCGCGCTGCGGTCAGAAAGCGTACTCCGCGTACTGGCGCACGACGAAGCGTTCGCGCGGCAGCGAATGCAGCAACGGTTCGACGTCCATTCCCCAGGCATCGGCGAGGCCGGCGCAGAGAATGTCGACGCCCGCCGCAACGGTCATGCGCGTGCCCGCTCCGGGCCGTGGGTTGATGTCCGTGATCCGCCAGCTTCCGTCGGTGGTGGCGCGCATCACCTGCATGCAGAATGTTCCGGTGAGCGCCAGACCCTCCGCGACGCGGCGCGCGAGATCGGCCAGCTCGTCGCTCTCGAAGATTCTCGCCTTGGTGCACACTCCCGCCTTCACTTCGAGGCGTTCGCGGCATACCGCGCGCACGAAGCCGGTTCGGCGCGAGCGAAATACGTCGAGCGTGATCTCGGGCGCGCAGCACAGCTCCTGGACCACCAGATCCTCGGAGCCCCCGAGTGCCGCGAGTTCGTCACGCGATGTGATACGCCGAAAACCGACGCTGCCGACGCCGTGTCGCGGCTTCGCGACGATGTCGGCGTCATCCCACGACGCATCGCGCGCGAGTTGGGTCCTGGGGGACGGCAACCCCTGCTGAGTGAGCCATGCCGCGGTCGCGAGCTTGTCCAGGCAGATCCGGGCCGTCGCGGCCGCCGGCGCGATCAGCGCGAGCCCCGCTGGGAGCCGCCCGGCTTCCGCCAGCTCCGCAGCAACCAGAATTTCCCGATCCAGAATCGGCACGTACGTCGTCGCACGTGCCTGCACGAGGTGATGCGTCAGAAATGCGGCGAACTCCGGCGAAGCCGCCGGGGGCACCTGCACGAAAGCGTCCGCGAGCGCCGACGCGGCGACGAGATGCGCGGGGTTGGTGTCGGCGGCGATGAGCCGCACTGCCCCGCCCCACCGTGCGCGGATACTGGCGGCGATGCCGAATGCCGTCCCCGTTCCTGCGGCGCCGAGCCACACGACGGGTGGCGGGTCAGGCACCGGCAATGACATAGATCTCCGCTGCGATGTCCGGATACCGCTCGCCGAGCTGCATGAATGCATCGAGCATCCCGGGCGTCCACGACGAATCGATCTGGGCCATCGACAGCGGCTTGATCCAGTACCCGCCGGAGGCCTTGATCGTGAGCCCGGCGGCATGGAAGTCGGCCTGGAACGAATCCGGGTCGTAGACGCGCCGGTGCCCGTGATGGCGATCGGTATCGTTCATCTGGTGTACATCCTGTAGCAGTCCCATCAACACGGCGGCCTGGCGATGAATGCTCATCGCATTGGGCACGACCGCGCAGAGGTTGCCGCCGTCCGCCAGCCACCCGCGCGCCTTCGCCAGCAGTGCCCGCGGGTTGTCCACGTGCTCCAGGACGTGACCCAAAACGATCGTGTCGAAGTGTTGGGTTGGCTCGTACGCCTCGAAGAGCGACTGCACCACGGTCGCCGATGGATAGCGCTTCCGCAGGCTCTCGGCAAACTGTTCGGAGCCGTCGACCAGCGTGAGAGACGGAAACGTCTCCGCCAGAGACGCCGTCATCAGTCCTTCCGCGGGGCCCAGCTCGAGACACGTCGTGCCATGCCAGTACGGCCGCAGCACTTTTGCACTGTAGCGAACCATCGCACCATTGGATCCGTTGGCGTACCAGCTGTCCGCTGCAATTGTCGACAGCCGCTCGAGCTCTGTTTGCGCTTCGATGCTCATGCGCTACTACTCCGGTTGGTACCAACGTTGACCGCTGATGACCCGGCCATCACCGCGATCGTCTCCCGGAGCGGTTCGCTCCAGTGCCGTGGCGCAATGCCGAGTGCGACGATGGTCGCCCCGGTGTCAAGCACGCTGAAGGCTGGCCGGATCGCGCGTGCGGGAAACTCAGCGCTCGAAATCGGCACGATGGGTATTTGCTTCGACACCAGTCCCGCCAGCACGGCGGCGTTGCCGATGGCGATTGCAAAATCGAACCAGCTCGCGACGCCGGC
>JBDTQV010000202.1:0-4453 GCA_039932015.1 Gemmatimonadota bacterium
CGACCTCCACGCCCACGCGCAGCTCACCGCCCGGTACGAGCTCCGTCCGTTCGCGTGGCGCGATGATCACGACGCTCGGTGCGGCATCCGCCGCTGCGCCAAGGCGGTGGAAATCGGAAACGGATCTGAGCCCGGAGCGCTCGAGCACGACCTGATAGAGCACCGGATGCTCGGCGCGGAGCGTGCCGGTGAACGTGTGAGGAAGATCGCTGCTGGCGCCGCTGGCGCGGCTTCCAATCGTGTCGGCGATCAGGCGAATCGTATCCCCCGCACTCGTCACGATCCGCGGGGCGGTCGCATTGGTCGAGATCTGCCAGCTTACGGTTGCGCCCGCGACGGTCTCGATATCCCAGTCCGTCTGCTCGCGCGTCGCAATGCCGGTATAGCTCGGTGCGGCGATAGTGATGCGTGCGCGGTCGATCGCCGGTGCGACCGATGGCACGCGCGCACGCGGAGCCGCGCCGATGACGGCACCGGCAGTCGAGTGGCGAGCAGGCGCCACCGCAATGACGATCGCGAGCACGGTGAGCGCGCCAGCCACCGCCAACAGCTCGCGTGCGCGCCGGTCCGGCAGTGCCGGCGGCGGGTCACGGCTGAGCACCGAGGCCACACGCCGTCGCTCGAGCGCGTCGAGCAGCGGCAGGTCGTCAGGGTGCACGAGCAGCAGATCTGCGCTCTCCTCGACCGCCGGAATGGTCCGGTTGAAATGCCGCGCAACCGTGAGCCCGGTAACCGGGTTCCTGCGAGCCAGTAGTACCGCAGCACCGATGCTCACGAGCGCCGTGACGAGACCGGCAGCCACGGCGGTGCGACCAGTGCCGGCCGTGCGGTATACTGCCGCAACGAGCAGCCCGGATGCCATGGCCAGTGCCAGCATCGACCAGAGGCGGCGCCGTCGATACGCCGCGGCCAGGCGATCGAGCGTCGCGCCGTCCGCCGTGAAGCGGGCGGCGCTCATCGCTGTGTCCGGTGCGCGACCAGGCGCTCCACCAGAAAGAGCGCCGCCGCAGTGGCGAGCAGCGCGTCGCGCAGTGACTGCCCGGCTGGTGCGCGTGGGAGCGCCGGCCCATGCCTCGGCAACAGCTGCGCAAGTGCGATTGCCCGTGCTTCGCGGCGAGGTGCGCGGTCGAGTCCCACCACCGCGCCAGCCCAGAGCCGCGCAATCAGCTCCGGAAATGCCGGGCGCACGACCAAGTCGGAACTTGCCGGGTCGAAGCGTCCGGTGAACGACAGCAACGTGCCCGGGCCGGCGCGCCGCGCCGTGAGGAGCGGTGTGCCATTCGCCAGCGTGAGCAGCGTATGGCCTGTTGCGGCTGATCCGGGCTTCGCGTTTCCACCGGCGTTCAGGTTTCCACCGGCGGACACGTACCCTGCGGGGAGCGCGCTGCCATCGCTCACGACGAACGGCACCGCACCCGCCGACGAGTCCGGTCCGACAGCTGCGTCGTAGAGCATCGCTCCGCCGGGAGCAGCCTCCGTTCTGCCGGAATCGGCAGGCAGTCCGAGTCGCACGACCCAGGCTCCGTGACTGGAGCTCGAGATCGCCGCAGCGCCGGCATCCGATCCGAGTACGAGCGGCAAATCGAGCACATCCGCCGTCGCCTCGAACGCGGCGGTCAGGTATGCTGCGTCTTCCGTCCGTTCACGCGAGGCCGCGATAGAAACCGCAAGCGGCGCAATTCGCGGGATCGCGATCGTATCGGCGCCACCGAGGCCGCCACCGGCATGGCGCGTGGTCACTGCGCGCCACCCCGCATCACCGTTTCTCACGATCCGTACGGCCGCGCCTGTCAGCTCAACCGTCGCGGCGTCTCCGATCCGCATCTGCCGGACGGCATACGCCGCCCCGCCGTGCTCCCCCGTTCCGACTCTGATGGCGACGGAATCGCCATGCCCCCATCCGGCATCCACCCACTGCTCCGCCGCTGGTTGAAGCGCCGGGGACCGCAGTGCCACCCCGGTAGCTATGGAAGGCCGAATGCCCTTTGCGAGCGCGAGACGCGCCGGCGTGACCACAGTGATGCTCGATCCGTCCGGAAGCGCCCGATCCGCCTCACGAAGCAGCGACCACAGATCGGTTTGTCCCAGATTCTCGGCGGCACCCGCATCAGCCCCGTCTGCGAGTGCGGGAAGCCCCCGCGTGAGGAGGTGTTGCTCGCCGCCTGCCCGCTTCAAAGAGTCGAGCAGCGGATCGTGCCGCAAAAATGCCGTATCGCGTGCGAGTTCCGGAGCAATGAGCGTCCAGCGCCGGGGCGCAGCGCGCTCCCGGCTCAGCAGCGGCCCCGCGAGCGCGAGCACCAGCGCCGAGAGCACGGCAAGCCTGAGCAACAGGAGCCACGGATTCCTGACGCGTAACCGGCGCGATCGCGGGTTGGCCGTGCCGGAGAGGTGGCGGACGCTGCCGACGAGCACGCGCCGCCCAATCCGGCGGCGACGCAGGTGAATGATGATCGGAATGGCGAGGGCGACGAAGCCGAAGAGCCAGGCTGGAGCGAGCCATCCCATCGTCAGCGCGCGCCTGCAGCACGCACGCGCGCGGCGAGAAAGGCGCGGAGGGCACCATCGAGCGGCTCCGCGAGCGACAGACGCGCGTAGCCGATACTGCGTTCCTGCAGTGCGCGCCGGAGCTGCGTGTGTTCCGCCTCGACCGCTGTCACATACATGGCCCGCTCGGCGTCGGGATCGACGTCGAGCACGCGACCCGTCTCGAGCTCCTCCAGCTCGACCGGCCCGTCGTAGCCGAGATTGAGCTCCTCGGGAGCGACGACATGCAACACGATCACCTCGTGGCGCATTGCCGCAAGCTTGACCACCGCAGACCGGATCTCGCCGGCGCGCTCGTGCAGGTCGGTCACGACGACGGTGATGCCCCGCACGCCACCCACCGTCAGCGCACCCTCGACGCGGCTCCAGTCTGGCCACGCGCCCGCGGGCTCGATCGTCTCGAGTTCGTGCAGGAGCCGATGCAGATGCGCCTGGCCGCGCCCAGGCCGGATTGCGCGCAGCGCGCCATCGTTCAGGGCAAAGAGTCCCACTCCATCACCCTGCCGGTGTGCCAGTACCGCGAGCGCTGCGGCGACAAAGCGAGCGTAGTCGAACTTGGAAAAGGTGCCGCCGTGCGCCATTGACGCACTGGCATCGATTACCAGCCGTACGGTGAGGCTGGTCTCGATCTCCGACTCACGTACGAAATAACGGTCGGAGCGGGCGTACAGCTTCCAATCGACCCGGCGGAGGTCATCGCCGGCCTGGTAACTCCGATACTGGCTGAATTCGAGTCCCGCCCCGGGCATCCGACTCGGATGGATGCCGTACATGAAGCCGTCGACTACCGCGCGCGCCGCCAGAGGCAGCGACCCTATCGATGCCAGCACCTTCGGATCGATAAAACGATAGTGGGTGACAGCCATCAGATCCGGTAAATAAGTGACTGTTTCATTAAGTGAACGTTACGATCCAACGCGCACCAGCGATCGTGGCAAGCGGAGCAACTGGAAATAAAAAATTGCGTAAATGATTGTTAAGAAATCACTTATCGACGCATAATCCAGTATAAAAACAAGTGTTTAATTAAAAATTGAGTATCGGAACGCACGCTGCTGCCGCCACGCCACGGCATTCACATTTCAGTCGGTCATGCCAGGGGGCTGGCTGGCTCCGGCACTTCCTCCAGCAGTCGATCCGCCACCTGGTCGCTGGCTACGCCCTCGGCTTCGGCCCTGAAGTTGAGCAGTACCCGATGGCGGAGCACCGGTCCGGCCATCGCCCGGATATCGGGTAGCGTCACGGCGAACCGCCCGTTGAGAATGGCGCGCGCCTTTCCGCCGAGGATCAGTGCCTGGCCAGCGCGCGGTCCGGCTCCCCAGCGCACCCATTCCCGCACGAATGCCGATTCCGAGTCCGCCGGCCGGGTCGCACGAACTAACCGCGTCACGTAGCCAAGCAAATCCGTCGAGATCCGGACCTCGCGCGTGAGCGCCTGCGCGGAAATCACGTCCGCCGCCGAAACGACCGGCTGCACCCCGCCCCCGACCCGTCCCGTCGTCCGTGCGAGCACTTCCTGTTCTTCTTTCGCATCGGGGTACCCCATCCGGATGTACAGCAGGAACCGGTCGAGCTGCGCCTCGGGCAGGGGATAGGTGCCGGACTGCTCGATCGGGTTCTGGGTCGCCAAGACGAAGAATGGCCGCTCCAGCGGGTAGGTGGTGCCACCGTAGGTGACTTCATATTCCTGCATCGCCTCGAGCAGCGCGGCCTGCGTCTTCGGAGGCGTGCGATTGATCTCGTCGGCCAGCACGATGTTCGCGAATACCGGCCCGCGGTGGAACTTGAAGAAGCGCTTGCCGCTCGCGTGGTCCTCTTCCAGGATCTCCGTGCCGATGATATCCGTGGGCATCAGATCCGGCGTGAACTGGATCCGGCGGAAAGACAGGTCCACCGCTTCCGCCAATGT
>JBDTQV010000203.1:0-4442 GCA_039932015.1 Gemmatimonadota bacterium
ACGTTCACCGCCAATGTCGGTTGCTTCGACAACGGCAGCAACAGTACCAGCGATGCGGTGATCACGGGAGAATTCGACGCGGTGCAGGGACAGCCGTAACAAGCGGGAACTTCGTTGTTTACCTGAGCGCCTCCCGGATCTCCGCCGCCGCGCTGATCGCGTTGTCGACGTCGCGCGAAAGCGCCTTGGCCTGCTGGGTCACCATCGTGAGCCCGCCCAGCACGCTGCCGATCCCTTCGGACCGCAGCTTCATGAGATCCAGCCGCATGGTCTGCATTGCCAACATGCACTCATCGAGTCGCGTCGCGACCTGGCCGCGCCGGCTCAGCAGCTCGGCATATGTCTGGCGCTGGCGCTCCAGCAGGTTGAGCCGCCGTGCGCGATCGGCATCGTCCGGCTCGCGCTTCAGCGCCTCGATCCGCTCGTCGAGCCGGACCGCTGCATCCGCGTTGGTTTCGCTGTCGAGCGAGTGCAGCGTGCGTGCGAGCTCCAGCGCCTTGTTGTAGAGGCCGTCAGCCGTCTCGGTGATCTCGGGCGGAAGCTGCTTCCGCTCTGCCGCGTCCATCCGGTCCAGCGCGCGGAGCACCGCCTGGCGGTCCCCGTGGATCTGCATCACGTTGGCGTACTGCGCGCCGAACTCGTCTGACTTGGGCGGCGGCAGGATCTTCGGCAGCTTACCGCCGCGGATCATCGTCGTCTCGACCGCATCGTGCGCCGGCGGGCGGCTCAGCACGTCGCGCCAGCTATAGCCTGCCTGCCACAGCTTCGAGTAGTTGCTCAGCAGTCCGATCCCCATGCCGGCCGCGGGAAACAGGAACCAGGGGTGGTCGATACCGGTCGCGACGTTCAGCATCATCAGTCCGCCGCTCACCGCTGCCCATTTCCCGAATTGCGCGCGGACCTTCTGCACGATCTTCGGCTCACCGGTGTCGGGCAGCGGCGTGTCGTTGCCGCTCCGGCGCGACGATTTGCGGGCAGGCCAGTCGACGTTTGCGCCGGGTGCACGCAGCGCCGGCAATGGCCGCGGCCCCAGGGAGCCGCCGCGAAACTCGGACGGACGGTTCCGGTCGCGCAACGTCGGACGCGCACCGGGCTGGCCCCGAGTGGGAGACGGGCGATTGCTCGTTCCGCGAGCGCCAGTGCCGCCGAGCGGCGGGCGGCTCGCCTTCCAGCCGAGGCCGGTCGGCTGGTATCCGGTGACGACGCGGTTCTCGAGCGCACGCCGCAGCGCATCCGCCGTGGGCCAGCGATTTTCCGGATCCTTCTCGAGACAGCGTGCCACCGCGAGTGCCAGATCCTCGGGCACATCGTTCCGCAGGTCACGAATATCCGGCGCGGGCTCCGTGATCTGCTTCATCAGGATCCCGGCCACCGTCGGTGCCGTGAACGGCAGCTCGCCCGAAAGCATCTGATACGCGACGATACCCAGGCTGTAGAGGTCGGATCTCCCGTCGATCTCGCGCTCGCCTGCCGCCTGCTCGGGGCTCATGAATGACGGCGTGCCGATCGCCACGCCCACGCCGGTCAGCGTCGCGCCGGACGTAGCCGACAGCGCTTTCGCGATGCCGAAGTCGGTGACCATCACCCGGCCGCGCGTGCCCTCGAGCAGGATGTTGTCCGGCTTGATGTCGCGATGGATGATCGAAAGGTTGTGAGCGGCGCTCAGCGCGTCGGCGGTCTCCTTCATGATTCGCCGAACTTCTTCCATGGGCAGCCGGCCGCGCCGCTTGATCCGGCCTCCGACGCTCTCGCCGTCAACGTAGCCCATGACGAAGTAGACGAGACCTTTTCCTTCGCCAACGGTGTAGATGGGTACGACGTGCGGATGCGAGAGCTTCGCGGCCGTCTGGGCCTCGCGCGTGAAACGCTGCCGGATCTCCTGCTGGTAGGCGAGCTCGGGTGGGAGCACCTTGATGGCGACTCGGCGCTGCAGACGCTCATCCTGCGCGCGATAGACGACGCCCATTCCGCCGCGACCGATCTCACCTTCGATCGTATAAGCGTCGCCCAGCGCCTCAGCGAGGCGAGCGGGCAACGGCCTATCGGTCGAATCGCTCATCGGCTCGCTTGCTCCGGGTTCGTCCGAGAAGGAAATGCCGCGGTCGCATCAATTTGCGCTCGCCAGGCGCTGGTCGCAACATGCGCGCGCCGGCACGCCCGTACGAGCGGTTCACCCAATCGGATCCAGGTGGCATCCGTGCGAGGCCATATTGGCAGGGCCTCTGCGCGGGCACGTCAATTTAAGCACGTCGTTCGCCGCACTGCAGGCCGCACGATCGTCAGAGTCGCGCTGGTGTACGTCCACGCGACGTAGTGACGACCTTTAGCATGGCACGCCGGGTGCAAAGACAGGGCCGATTGTTTTTGCTGTCTGCCATTCCGCCCCGGCATTTGGGGCCATAAGGAGTACCTGATGTCCGAACGTATGACATTGCCTGTCCTCCCGCTTCGCGAGGTCGTCCTGTTTCCGGGCGTGACCGCGCCGATTGGTGCCGGCCGTCCCGCGACGCTGCGGGCGATCGAATCCGCGCTCGCGACTCCTGACAAGCTCGTCTTCGCGGTATCCCAGCGCGAGAACGTCGACAACGTGACGCCGGAAGCGCTGTACACGATCGGCACCGTCGCTCGTATCGGCCAGCTGCAGCGCGGACTTGCCGGCATGCAGCTCCTGCTGCACGGCGAGCACCGTGGGATCGCCATTCACTACACCGAGAAGGACGGGTACCTCCAGGCCGTCGTGCGCGAGGCCGAGGAGATGGAACCCATCAGCAGCGAGGACGCCGCTTTCGTCGCGCTCCATCGCGAGGCCCGCGCCCGCGCCGCCGAGCTGGGCCAGAAGTCCGGGCTGCCGGAGGAAGTCGTCAATCAGGTTCTCGCCGGCGTCAACGAGCCCGGCCGCTTTGCCGATCTCGTCGCCGGTTACATCGACATTACGCCCGGCCAGCGCCAGGCGTTGCTGGAGACGCTGTCGGTCGAGGAGCGGCTCCGCCGCGTCCTGGTCCACGTGCAGCGCCAGATCGGTGTGCTCGACGCCCAGGAGGACATCAAGTCGCAGGTGCAGGAGGAGCTCGGCGAGCGGCAGCGCGAAATGTTCCTGCGCGAGCAGCTCAAGACCATTCGGCGCGAACTCGGCGAGGACGAATCGGGTGACGACACCGATGAGCTGCGCATTCGGCTCGAGGCGCTGGACCTGCCGGCCGAGACGCGGAAGGAAGTCGACCGGGAGCTCGCACGCCTCGGACGCATCGGGCGGGAGTCGATGGAATCACAGGTGATCCGCACGTACCTCGAGAACATCGCGGAGCTGCCGTGGAACGAGCGCACGCAGGAGCACCTCGACCTGCAGACCGCGAGCAAGATCCTCGAGGAGGATCACTACGCGCTGGGCGACGTGAAGGATCGCGTGCTCGAGTTCCTTGCCGTCCGCCAGCTCCGGAACGAAGCCGGTGCCCGTGAGCGCGCCGCCGATAACGAAGGCGCGCCAGGCAACGACGCTGCAGCAAAGCCGGCGGAAGACCAGCGCATCATCGATCCTGATTCCGGTGAGTCGACCGACGCGCCGGTGGCCACCGCGACCATTCCGGAGCCGAACAAGCCCGGGCTCGGCAATGACGACGACAAGGGCGCCCGCGGTCCCATTCTGCTCTTCGTCGGCCCGCCGGGCGTCGGCAAGACGTCGATCGCGAAGTCGATTGCCCGCGCCATGGGACGGAAGTACGTCCGCATTTCCCTGGGCGGTGCGCGCGACGAGGCGGACATCCGCGGCCACCGCCGCACCTACGTCGGCGCGATGCCCGGCCGCATTATCCACGGCATGAAGCAGGCAGGCGCCAAGAACCCCGTCTTCCTGCTCGACGAGGTCGACAAGCTGGGCGTCAGCTTCCAGGGCGATCCGGCCAGCGCGCTGCTCGAGGTGCTCGATCCCGCGCAGAACGACAGCTTCGTCGATCACTATCTCGGCGTGCCGTTCGATCTGAGCGAAGTGCTGTTCATCGCGACCGCGAACTTCATCCAGAACATTCCCGGTCCGCTGCTCGACCGCATGGAAGTCGTGGACTTTGCCGGCTACACCGAGCGCGAGAAGCGCCAGATCGCGCGGCAGTACCTGATTCCGCGCCAGTTCACCGAAAACGGAGTCACGCCGGAGCAACTCGAGATCAGCGATGAGGCGCTAAGTGAGGTCATTACCGGCTACACGCGCGAGTCCGGCGTGCGCCAGCTCGAGCGCGAGATTGGCCGGCTGGCCCGGAAGGTCGCGCGAAAGCTCGCGGCGCGTGAGGTCGAGCGGCTCACCGTGGACCGCGAGATGGTCGACAATCTGCTCGGCCGGCCCAAGGTGCATCCGGAGAAGATGGCGCGCGCGGACGAGGTCGGCGTTGCCACCGGCATGTACTACACGCCCACCGGCGGCGACATCATGTTCGTCGAGGCGTCCACCATGC
>JBDTQV010000204.1:0-4430 GCA_039932015.1 Gemmatimonadota bacterium
TTGTAGGCCAGCGCCTGCGCGATGGCCGCGCGGCGGGTCAGGCAGAGTGAATCGGCAAGGGCGGGACCGGAGCGCATCTCCGCCTGTCCGCGCGGCACGCGAACCGGCGCATCAGTGCCCGTCTGCACGCATTCGGGGGCCGGGCTGACGCCGATCGAATCGACCGCCGGCTGCTGCGCCATCGCTGTGCCGGCGAATGACGCCAGCACAAGGACGCATGATATCTGTCGCATGAAGCTCCTGTCACGGAGAATCGGCGCGCGCCCTGAGCGGGCCCGCCTCGTAAAGCCGGAACGATCAGGCTATGACAGGAGGTGCGCGGGAAGGATGGGCGGGATGGCGCTTGGAGGGACGGGCGACGGTTGCGGCCGCGTTGAGCGGCGCGCGTTCGGACGTGGCGAGCACCGGCGGCGGCGCGAGCGATTCGAGGCGGGCGTGGAGCGAGCGCGCGATGCACGCGGGGCAGGTGGCCTCGTCGTGGGCCCGTGCGCCGTGATGGCCTGGGGAAACGAGCTGGCTCCCGGCGGCGACCGTCGTGGCCGCGTTCGCCGCCGCGCTGAACTCGGTGAGCGGCGCCAGCAGCAGAACGAGCTGGAGCACGGCGGCAACCATGGCGGTTGCGGAGTGGCTCCAGCGGGTCCAGCGCGGCCGGCCCAACCGTCTCAACATGGTCGGAACGTACTGCGGGACCCGGTGCGCCGCCAGCGCCGGAATCCGCAGAGGGGCGCGAATCGCCTACGGATCTTCGGGCGGGAGCAACGCGGTGAATCCGGTCTGTCCGGTCTCCAGCATTCGGCGGAGGTACGGCCGGCAGAGTCCGCATTGGCCGCCGCAGCCGGTCTCCCGGATGACCTCGGCGAGCGACCAGCCGCGCTCGCGCGCCAGCGGCAGCAGATCGACAAACGGCATTCGCTGGCAGATGCAGCGGGAAACCAGTACGGGCGGCGTCATGGGAGAAAGCTAAACGCGCCCGATTAGCTTTCGCGGGTGAGCGCACCGTTCATTCCACCGCAAGGACGCCCCGGGGGCGGGCGGGGCCGGCCAGCCCCGTCCGCCCGTACCTGGCGCGAACGGCTCAGTGCCGCGCAGCACCTTCCCAAGCTGCTGCGCCTGGTCTGGACCACCGATTCGCGCTACGTGATCGGCATCGTGCTGCTCCGGGTGGCGCGCGCGGTCCTTCCGCTCGCCATCCTCTGGATCGGCAAGCTGATCGTGGACGGTGTGATCGCCGCGGCGGCCGCCGGCGGCCGGGGGGAACCGATTCCCTGGCGGCATCTGGCGGCGCTGGTCGCGGCCGAGCTGGCCATCGCGCTCGTGGGCGAGGCGCTGAGCCGGATTTCGGCTCTGCTGGAAAGCCTCCTAGGCGACCTGTTCGCCAACCGCACCAGCGTCGAGCTGATGCGCCACGCGGCCACGCTCGATCTCGAGCAACTCGAGAACGCGGAGATCTACGACAAGCTGGAGCGCGCGCGGCGGCAGACGGTCAATCGCATTTCGCTCTTCACCCAGTTGCTGGCGACTGCCCAGGATGCGATCACGCTGGTAACGCTCGCGGCGGCGCTCGCGGTCTACGTGCCGTGGCTCCTGGTACTGTTGGTCGTCGCCATCCTGCCCTCGCTCGTTGGCGAGACCCACTACGCATCCCTCGGCTATTCGCTGCTGTTTTCGTGGACACCGGAGCGGCGCCAACTCGACTACCTCCGCTACATCGGCGCGAGCGACATCAGCGCCAAGGAGCTCAAGCTGTTCGGGCTGTCGGATTTTCTGGTGGGCCGCTACGCACAGCTGTCGAACGAGTTCTACGAGGCGAACCGCGAGCTGGCCGTCCGGCGGAGCATCGTGTCCACCGCGTTCGCCGCGATCGGGACGCTCGGCTACTACGCAGCATACGCCGTCATCATCTATCTCACCGTGACCGGCTACCGCTCGCCGGGCGGCCTCTTCACCATCGGCGTGCTCACCTTTCTCGCCGGCTCTTTCCGCCAGAGCCGGGATCTGATTCAGCGGGTGCTGCTCTCGCTGGCCCAGGTGTTCGAACAGAGTCTCTACCTCGACGATCTCTTCAGTTTTCTGGCACTCCGGCCGCGGATCACGAACGCACAGGATACGCGCCCGGTGCCCTCGCCGGTCGAACGTGGTTTCGTCTTCGAGAACGTCGGCTTCCGTTATCCCGGTTCCGAACGCTGGGCGGTGCGCGGGCTGACCTTCGCGCTCGCGCGCGGCGAGCGCCTGGCCCTGGTGGGCGAGAACGGAGCGGGGAAGACCACGCTCGCCAAGCTGCTGGTACGCCTCTACGATCCGACCGAAGGCCGGATCCTTCTCGATGGCGTCGACCTCCGCAGCTACGACCTGGAGAGCCTGCGCCGAAACGTCGGCGTCATCTTCCAGGATTTTGTGCGCTACGATTTCGTGTTACGGGAGAATATCGCCGTCGGCAACATCGCGGCGCGCGACGACGAGCCGGCGATCCAGAGCGCGGCCTCGCGGAGCCTGGCCGACAGTGTCGTGGACCGGGTCGCCGGCGGATACGAGCAGATGCTCGGACGGCGGTTCGAAGGCGGCGTCGATCTCTCCGGCGGCGAGTGGCAGAAGATCGCGCTGGCGCGGGCCTACATGCGCGATGCCCAACTCCTGATTCTCGACGAGCCCACCGCCGCACTCGACGCACGCGCCGAATATGAGGTGTTTGTCCGGTTTTCCGAGCTGACGCGCGGAAAGATGGCCGTGCTCATCTCGCACCGCTTCTCGACCGTGCGCATGGCGGACCGGATTCTGGTGCTGCGCGGCGGCGAGCTCATCGAGCACGGGTCGCACGAGAGCCTCCTCGCCGAAGGCGGACTCTATGCCGAGCTTTTTCACCTGCAGGCTGCGGGCTACCGGTAGCGGCCTCCCACCACCCATCCACGGAGTACACCAATGGGCCCAATTCGACTGCAGCGCCTCACGCCGGTTCTCGTCGTCGACACGGTCGAGCCGTGCGTGAAGTTCTGGACGGAGCGGCTCGGGTTTGCCTTGACGAACCAGGTGCCCGGGCCCGACGGCGCGCTCGTCTTCGCGAGCGTCGAGCTCGATGGCATCGAGATCATGTACCAGACACGCGCGAGCGTGGCGGCGGACCAGCCCGAGGCGGCGCCCGACCTCGTCGGCCATTCCACCGTCCTCTTCATCACGGTCGAAAATCTCGACGTGATCATGCCATCGCTCGCGGGCGCGCCGGTGGTGAAGCCGCGGCATGAGACGTTCTACGGCAGCACCGAGATCTACGTCCGCGAGCCGGGCGGAAACACCGTAGGGTTCGCGCAGATGGGTGCCCCCGCCTAGATCGCAGGCCACATCGTCGCGTCAGGCCGCCGGCCGGCGCCCCGTCACCGTGCGC
Source organism: Gemmatimonadota bacterium (assembly GCA_039932015.1). Lineage (GTDB taxonomy): Bacteria > Gemmatimonadota > Gemmatimonadetes > Gemmatimonadales > GWC2-71-9 > JAICUF01. The sequence goes on from JBDTQV010000204.1 coordinate 3,377, forward strand.
ACCGGCGGAAAGATCCACGGACTCCACCCGCTGACGGTCACCCCTTCGAGGCCGGCAGCGCGGAGGTCGTCAGCGTACTGCCTCACATGGGCAATGTCCATCAGCGCCACTCGTCCGCCGGGCGCGAGCACGCGAGCAATCTCGGCGATCGCGCGGCGCCGGTCGTCCCGGCCGGAGACGTTGTGCACGGCGAGGCTCGAGACGACGACATCGAACGATGCGTCGTCGAACGGCAGCGCCCGCATGTCGCCATCCCGCACATCGATCCGGTCGGCGACGCCTTCGGCCCGAGCGTTTGACTCGGTCGCGGCGGCGCTATTGGCGTGCTGGTCGCCCTGCGACCACAGATCTACACCTACCGCTCGCCCCGTCTGCAGCCGATGCGCCGCGCCGATGAGCAGCAGCCCGTGCCCGCATCCCACATCCAGCACCCGCTCGGTGCCGCGGAACTCCAGCCGGTCGAGCAGCCGGTCCCGGGCCCGGAGTTTTCCGATTCGGCTGCTGGCAACCATAAGGCATCCGCTGAGGAAATAGGCGAGTCCCATCGACAGCGCGATCGACTCAATCCGTGCCCACCCGGGCCGCGTGCGGGCAAAAAGGCCGAACCCGAGCAGGCCGAAGCCCAGGAGCAGCATGGTCCGTACGACGCCCGGCGCATCCAGCCCGTAGTCCACCTTTCCAGCGCGCATCGCCCCTCCCGCCATCGATGGGTTTGACAACCGCCGCCTCCGCGCACACTATGAAAATCCAACCATTCGGAGGAGGTGGAGCCCATGAAGGTCTATGGCTCCAGTGACATCCGCAACGTGGTTTTCGTAGGCCATGGCGGAAGCGGCAAGACGTCGCTGGTCGATGCGCTGGCATTCGTCGCGGGCTCCAGCCGGCGGCGCGGGTCGATCAGGGACGGCACCACCCTCACGGACACATCCCCCGACGAAATCGAGCGGAAGCATTCGATCGGCCTCGGCCTGGGCTACGCCGAATGGCTCGACACGAAGCTCAATCTCATCGACACTCCGGGATATCTCGAATACTTCGGCGAGGTGGTGAGCGG
>JBDTQV010000205.1:0-4418 GCA_039932015.1 Gemmatimonadota bacterium
CCGACCACGCGGGCGCGCTGGCCGGCGTCGTTGCAGCGGCGGCCGGAGGTCGAACGCGAGCTGCTCCGCACTGATCGGTCCGTCGGCTGCACGTTCGTCTGCGCCGCCAAACCGCTCTCGCCGCTCTCGCCGCCCCAGTGACCGCCGCTGACGATGACTGCCACCGATGAGCGGCGTGTCTCCATCGGGCGGCTGATCCGCGATTTCGTCATCTTCACCGCGGTCGTGGCGTCGCTGCCGTTCCTGGCGCTGGCGCGGCTGCTACGGCGGAGGGACGCGGCGTGACGAAGGTGGCGGCGCTGTTGCTAATCGCGCTGATCTCGGCCTTCGTCTGGTGGCGGTTCTACTTCTTTCACAGAAATCCGGCGCGGCGCTCGCCACCGGGCAATGACCCGGTGTGCGCCGCCGATGGCCGCATCGTCTACATCGAGCCGGTGGTCTTGCCTGACGGCGCCAACGCTTATCACCAGCGCGTAGGTGCCGTCTTCGATCTCGCCGGCCCCTGGACGGTGATCGCCACGTATCTCGGAATCTTCGACGTGCACGTCGTGCGCGCGCCGATGGCGGGCCGCGTCAGACTTCATCGCATCGAACCGATTGGCGACAACACCTCGATGGGCCGCTCGTTCATCTACGCCGCCCTCCGCCGTCCGCTGCCCGCGGGCCAGCGAGCCTATCTCGACAAGAACGAGTTCCTCGGGGTCGATATCGAGGGAGACGGCCGCATCCTGCTGGTGCTGATGGCCGACTGGTGGATCGACCAGATCACGCCGTTGGTCGAAGACGGCGCGTGGATCGAGCGCGGCCAGGCGATCGGCAAGATCCTGATGGGCTCGCAAGTCGACGTCTGGGTGCCCGAAGGATCGATCAAGCCTGCGCCGGTGACCGGCGATCGGGTCAGGGCGGGCGAGATGGTGCTCGGAGTGCGGCCGCGACAGCGCTGAGGCATCGCGGTGCCGACCTGATGGCGACTGCGCCTCCGACGGCACCCGCGCGCGAGATCGCGCAGCGACGGGCGCTCATCTTTGCGTGGAGTTCGAGCTTGTCGACGGTCTGCCGAAACGATCGCTGAAGACGTAGCGTGGATAGGTGGACCGCGCCGCGACCGGAGCCGTGAGATTGAGGTCTACGGTCGCAAACGGCCGTTCGGTGTCAGTCGACGCCAGCAGGTGGCCATCCGGATCGATAATCCAGCCGGTTCCGCCCCACGCGCCTGACGGGTCCACGCGGTTGGATGACAGACAGTACGCGCCTGATCTCACCGCCGCGACGGCGCCGATCGCCATCCACTTCGCCCGGGTGCCGGCAGCCGTCGCCCGCGGCGACAGGACGGCGCCAACGCCGCCGACTGCGTATGCAGCATAGGTCTCCAGCGCCCACAGCTCGGTGCAGATGTTCAGTCCGAAGGACAGTTCGCCCGCCTGAAACGCCGGAAATGCGGAATCACCTGGCTCGAACCATCGCGCCTCCCAACCGCCCGCTTCGTTCGGCAGAAAGAATTTGCGACGGAGCGCCGCTACTCCCGCAGCCGCCGACCAGATGTATCCCTGGTTGAACCGGCGCCCGGCCACCGTCACCGGTCGCGCACCAACCACAAACTGCACCCGCAACTCTTCGAACCGCTCGAGCCAGCGATCGCTCGCGGCCTCGGCGGCGGCCCACTTGGCGGGGTCGGGGCGCTCCGATGTCCAGACGGCCTCGGCCATCGCGAACTCCGGCAGCAGCACGAGTTCGGACGCATGCGACGTCGTGTGATCGCAGAGCGCGCGCCACGCCAGCGAACGTGTGCGGGAGTCATGCGGCAACTCGCAGACAGTGACGCGCATGGTGCGGGGTGAACTCTGCTACCAGACGTGCACGCGTGCAGCGGGCTCGAGATAGAGCCGCTGTCCTGGCGCGACATCGAACGCAGCGTACCAGGCGTCGAGATTGCGAACCGTCGATACTCGGAACATCTCCGGCGCGTGGTCGTTCGTCTTGAGCTGGACCCGCATGGCGCTGTCGCTGATCCGCGCGCGCCAGCTCTGCGCAAACGCGATGAAGAACTCGCGGTCATGCTGTTGCACATCCGCGGAGTTGCCGGTGCGCGCGCCGAGTGAACGGCGATACGCGTCGAACGCAGCTTCGAGTCCGGCGAGGTCCGCCACATTTTCCGGAGCGGTCAGCTTGCCGTCGACGGCCAGATCCGGATACGGTCGATAGGTTGCGAACTGATCGACCAGCGGACCGTACGCGGCCTGGTAGCTTGCGAGATCCTCGGCAGTCCACCAGCGCCTGATGGCGAAGGTCGTGTCGTAGTCGGCGCCGAGCAGATCGACGAAGTGGGTGACGTCATGTCCGATGACGGCACCAATGGCACCGTAGGTGGCGGCATCTGACGCGGTCGAATCGTATTTGGGCGCTTGCAGCAGCGCCGCGGAGATCTCATAGGCGTTCTGCTGGAAGATGAGCACGCCCCCCACCGACTGCGGCGCGATCCACCACTCCGTCATGTCGACCGGCTGCCCGATGCGCCGAAGGGCGCGACGCGTGTTCCGATCAGCGACGCGACGAGCATTGCCCAGCGCATCGGCCGGATCGATCGCCAGGTCGGAGTAGTCCTGCCAGCGGTCGGGATATCCAATACCGACGTAAAGCGACTTCACCTTCGCCAGCGCGACGGCCCGGCTGGCCGGCGACATCCAGACCAGGGACTCGATGCGACGGGCAAAGGCCTCCACCACATTGGCCACGATTCCCTGCACCCGTGCCTTTTCAGCGGCCGGGAAATTCCGCTCGACATACATCCGGCCGATCGGCTCGCCGAGTGCTGCCTGCGTCGCGGCCAGCGCACGTTCGGCGCGCGGCGCCAGCGGCTCGTTTGCGGCAGCCGCGTGCATGACCACGGCCGGGCCGGCGAACGCCTGCGGCAACAGATCGGAGTAACGATCGAGGGCGTGGAACCGGAGGTAGTCCTTCCAGGACTCCAGCGGCTGAGCGGCGACCGCCGCGGCAAGACCAGTTGCGGAGCCCGGCTGCCACACTCCGAACACCGCCTGCCGCCCGAGTCCCGCTGCGCCGAGGAACGCCGCCCAGTCCATGCCCGGTGCCTCGCGTGCGAAGTCGGCGCTGGTCCACCGGGTGTCCGCGTTGTGATCGTTGGCGGACGCGCCGGCACTGCCCTGCGATTTCGCCATCGCCGTCTCGAGCGCCATCACGGACCTTGCGCGGGCCACTGCACGATCGAAGCCGGCCAGCTGAAGCATGCGGCCAACGTATTCGACATACGCCGCGCGCAATGCCGTGAGCCGCGGTTCAGCACCGAGGTAGTTGTCGCGGTCGCCGAGTCCAAGTCCGCCCTGCACGAGGAAGACGTCGTTGGTCCGTTCGCCGTGAATGCTGCGCTCGACGGCGAAACCGAGCACATGTGAAGAACGGTAGACGCCAAGGTTGAGGGGATCGACATCGGCGGGCATCAAATGTCCGAGCAGGCGCGTCAGCGCCGCCTTGTCACCTACGCGTCCGATGGTGTCGAGCAATGGCCGGAGTGGCGTCAGGTCGCGCGCTTCGATGCCCGCTTGGTTCAGCCAGGCGGCACGAAAATCGGACACCTTGCGGGCGTCGGAGCCGCGGGCGGCCGCGGCGGCATTGTCGATCAGCTTCGCGATGTGGGGACGCGTCAACGCGTTGAGCTCGTCGCGCACGCCCCAGCGCTCGCGGCCGGCGGGAATCGTCGCTGCCTTGAGCCATGCGCCGTTCGCGAAGGCAAAGAAGTCATCACCCGGGCGGATGGACGCATCGACGGTGCGCTCGAGCGGGGAAGCGCTCGGAGCGTCGGATCCCTGCGCCGCCGCCGCGTGCGCCGGCAAGCAACAGAGCACGATGATTGTTGCGACGGGCAGCTGCAGAGCATGGAACAGCGTGGGCACAGGGTCTCGAGGTTGAGGATCTTGCGAAGCTATCGACGGCGCCCTACTGTTGCGCCTCGTGGACCGACAACTTTCGATCAGTTTCGGACATCGTTCTCGGCGGGCCAAACCATGATCGCTCGCAACAATCTGATCGACATTCTCTTTGTCATCGTGCCGCATTCGCTGCTGCTCGATATTGCGGGGCCCGCCGAAGCGTTCCGGCTGGCGAACCAGCACCGGGCGGCGCGCGGGTTGGCGCCGCGGTTCAGCCTCCGGTTTGCCGGTGCCGTCGCGGCGCCACCAAGCTCCGTCGGGCTGCCGATCGGCTCGCTGATCCCGCTGCCCGCGCAGCTCGACGCGACGACGTGGGTCGTCGTCGTGGGGCAGCCTACCGAGCATCTGAGCCGCGTTACTCCTGCCCTCGCCGCCACCTCGCGCTGGCTGAACCAACAGCTCCGCGAGCCCCTGCGTGACCCCGAGTCGCCGCACCGCCTGGTCACCATCTGCTCGGGCACACTGCTCGCGGCG
>JBDTQV010000206.1:0-4416 GCA_039932015.1 Gemmatimonadota bacterium
CGCTCCACTTCGTCGGCGGTGCCGAGCGTCAGGGTCGCGGCGCCGGGAAGGATGCGCTTGATGAGCCCGGACAGGACGGCGCCCGGTCCGATCTCGACGAACTGTGCGCCGGGAAAAAGCGTCGCGGCCGTCTGCACGCACTCGACCCACCGCACCGGCGCGGTGAGCTGGTCGATCAGCAGCCGCTTGGCATCGACACCGGTGGTCACCGCGTTGGCGCTTGCATTGGCAATGACCGGCACACGCGGATCCTCGAACGTGGCGAGCCGAAGCGCCTCGTGCAGTCCGTCCACCGCCGGCACCATGAGCGGCGAATGGAACGCGCCGCTCACCTTGAGCGCGATCACGCGCCGCGCGCCAAGCGCCTTGCAAAGTTCGCCCGCTCGCTCGACACCGGCGGGATCGCCGGAGATGACCGTCTGGTCCGGCGCGTTCAGGTTTGCGGGGACCGCGATGAGCCCGGCGGCGGATGCTTCGCTGCAGGCCGCCTCCACCTGCGCGGTGGCGAGGCCGAGCACGGCGGCCATCGCACCGGGCCGCTCGGTGCCGGCCTCGAACATCAGCTCGCCACGGCGGCGCACCAGTCGCGCGGCGTCGGCAGCGCCAACCGTGCCGGCCGCAACGTGCGCGCTGTATTCGCCCAGGCTGTGACCCGCGGCGCCGACCATCCCGGCGAGACGCTCACCGATGACCGCAAGCACTGCCGCGGAGTGCGCGAGGATGGCCGGCTGCGTGTTGTGCGTGAGTGTGAGGTCCGACTCCGGGCCTTCCCACATCGTACGCGACAGCCGTACGCCGAGCGCGTCGTCGATCGCCTCGAACACCGCGCGAGCGGCGGGAAAGCGCTCAGCGAGATCGCGGCCCATGCCGACTTTCTGCGACCCCTGGCCCGGGCAGACGACGAAGATCACCAGCGAACGACCGAGCTGGCCCACGTGAACCCGCCGCCGAACGCGACGAGCAGCACCAGCGTGCCGGGCCTGATGCGGCCTTCGTCAACAGCCTGACCCAGCGCGAGGGGAATCGACGCGGACGAGGTGTTGCCGTAGCGATCGACATTGACCATCACCTTGTCCATCGGCATGCCGGCATGCTTCGCGGTCGCCTCGATGATGCGAACGTTGGCCTGGTGCGGCACCAGCAGGTCGATCTGCTCCGCCGTCACGCCTGCCCGGGCCAGCGCTTCGTCGCACGCTTCCGACATGGTCAGGACAGCGGCCTTGAACACTTCGCGACCGGCCATCCTGATGAAATGCGTGCGCGCTTCCACCACCTTGTGGCTGATCGGATCACTGGAGCCGCCACCGGGCCGGTTGAGCAGGTCGCCCAGGCGGCCATCGGACTTGATGAACGTGCTCAGCAGGCCGCGCGGCTCGGGGCCGGCACCATCGGTCCGCTGCAGCACCACCGCGCCGGCTCCATCCCCGAACAGGATTGCGGTCGACCGGTCGGTCACATCGGTGACGGCCGAAAGCTTCTCCGCCCCGACCACGAGCGCAGCGTCGCTCTGCCCGGAGGCGATGAGGCCTTCGGCGACGGTGAGCGCGTACAGAAATCCGGGACACGCGGCGGTCAGGTCGAACGCCGCGGCACGCTCCGCACCGAGGAGCGCCTGAAGATCGCACGCAGTGGACGGCAGCAGGCGATCGGGACTCGCCGTGCCGAGCACAATCGAGTCGAGCTGCATGGCGGTGATGCCGGCGCGCTCCATGGCCGTGAGCGCCGCGGTGCGGCTCAGCGATGCAACCGTATCCGCGGGGCCGGCGATTCGCCGCTCACGAATACCGGTGCGCTCGACGATCCACTGATCGGATGTTTCGAGAGTCTTTTCGAAGTCGGCGTTGGTAACGATCCGCTCGGGCACGGCAGTGCCGAGTCCGGTGATCCGGGCGAACGGCCGGCGCATCATGCGCGCGCGGGCTCGCGCAGCGCCATTTCCGTCGCGATGTGCTGGCTCAGGTCGGCGCGAACCGATTGCACGGCGACGCGAATCGCGTTCTTGATGGCGTTGGGGCCGGAGGAGCCGTGGCAGATAATCGACACGCCCTTGATGCCGAGCAACGGCGCGCCGCCGTACTCCGAATAGTCCAGCACGCGGAAGACTTCGCGGATGTCGTCGCGGTCGAGCACTTCGGGCGCCTTGCGCTTCACCAGTCGCACGATCAGGCGCGCCACCGACTCATAGAACTTGAGGACGATGTTGCCGACGAACCCGTCGCACACGATCACATCGAGCATGCCCTGCGTGTCGTGGCCCGCCAGAATGTCGCGCCCCTCGACGTTGCCGACAAAGTTGAGCCCGGGCCGCTGCTTGAGCAACTGGTACGCCTCCTTCACCACCGCGGTGCCCTTCTCGTCCTCTTCCCCGATATTCAGCAGCCCGACCGTGGGATTCTTCCGGCCGAGGATGACGCGTGTGTAGACGGTGCCGAGCACCGCGAAACACACGAGCTCGCGCGCGGAGCAGTCGACATTGGCGCCGCCGTCCAGCACGAGTACGGGGTCGTCAGCGGTGGGGAACGGCGTGGCCACGGTGGCGCGCTCCACGCCATCGTGCAGCCCCAGCAGCAGGGTGGACGCCGCGAGCGTGGCGCCGGTGTTGCCGGCGGACACGAACGCGTCCGACCGGCCGGCCTTCTGCAGGCCGAGTCCGATGACGATGCTGGAATTGGGTTTCTTGCGAACGGCGGCGAGCGGCTTCTCCGCCATGCCGATGACGTCGGCGGCCGGAACGATCTCGATACGCGAGCGATCCGCCGTCGCGTGGCGCGAGAGCTCGGCCTCGATCACCTCGGGCTGGCCGACGAGCTGCACGACAAACTCGGGATACTCGGCGAGCGCCTGAAGGACGCCCTCGATTTCAGCCTGGGGGGCATGGTCGCCCCCCATCGCGTCTACGGCGACGCGAATCACCTTCAGCTGTCCTCGACCTCGACCACCTTCTTGCCGCCATAGTAGCCGCACGAATCGCACACGCGGTGCGAAAGCTTCGGCGAGCTGCAGCGGGGGCACGCCTGGGGCGCCACGCTGGCCGCCGCATGGTGGCCGCGGCGGAGGCGCTTGCGGGACTTCGAGGTGCGACGCTTAGGTACCGCCATGATGTCCTCTAACGGGTTCGGCTGACGCTGCGCAGTTGCAGGCGCCCGCATTCAGATCTGCGCCGCACTTGGGGCACAGCCCAGCACAATCTTCACGACAGAGAGCGAAAAGCTCGGCGGCGAGTGCCAGCTCTTCCCGCACGGCCTGCCCGACATCCACCTGCGTGGCGTCCTGAGGCAGCGGGTACACGCTCGGGTCATCTTCGGCATCCGGATCGCTGCTGAAGAGCACATCGACTCCGGCGTCGATCGACTGCTGCACGTCGGTGAGGCAGCGCCGGCATGCGGCCGCGACACTCGCCTGGATGCGCCCGCGCCAGAGATATTCGGCGTCGCCGGCGGGCTGCAGCCGTCCCTCGACCGCCACCGGGCCAACAAGATCGAGCCCCAATCCTTCGAAGAGCGGATCAGTCGGCGCGAGCGTCGCATTCGTCTGGACCGGGCCACGCCCAAGGTCCCGCAGGTCCACGTAAAGCATAGCCCGTTAACCTAACCGTGACAACAACTTGGGTCAAGTCGCGGTCAAATCCGCCAGCTCGCTCTCGGTGAAGAAGAAGGCGATCTCACGGGCGGCATTCTCGTCGCTGTCGGACCCATGAACCGCGTTGCGGCCCTTTGACTCGGCGTACAGCTTCCGGATCGTGCCGTCCGCGGCGTCGGCGGGGTCGGTGGCACCAATGACTGTCCGATAGTGGGCGACGGCGTCCGCCCGCTCCAGCGCGATCGGAAAGCACGGGCCGCTCGTCATGAACGACACCAGCTCGTCGTAGAACGGGCGGCCGCGATGCACCTCGTAAAATGCTCCGGCCTGCGCCGTGGACATGCGTACAAGTCGCGCGGCACGGGCGGTGAAACCTTCGCGCTGCAGATGCGCGAGGATGGCGCCGGCCTTGCCCGAGGCGACGGCGTCCGGCTTGATGATCGCGAGAGTCCTGGTTCCAGCCATGCGTGGAGCTCCGTGGGCCGTGCTACTTGAGCCGGGCCTTGAGTAGTGAAATGACGTCGATGGGACGCTTCATGACCGAGATGCCGGCCGCTTCGAACGCCTCCATCTTTTCCTCGGCGGTGCCGCTCGAGCCGGAGATGATGGCGCCGGCGTGGCCCATGCGACGGCCCTTCGGCGCGGTCTGTCCGGCGATGAATCCGATGACCGGCTTGGCGACGCTCGCCTTCACGAAGGCGGCGGCGTTCTGCTCGTCGGTGCCGCCGATCTCGCCCATCATCACGATCGCGTCGGTGCCGGCATCCGCCTCAAACGCACGCAGGCAGTCGATGAAGTTGGTGCCGATGATCGGGTCGCCGCCGATGCCGACGCACG
>JBDTQV010000207.1:0-4411 GCA_039932015.1 Gemmatimonadota bacterium
GCCGGCGCCCAGTCGAACACCAGCACCAACTCGCTCCCCGCTCCCGGCTCGACGAACACCTTTCGGCCATCGGGCAGGATGTCCCAGTTCGCGTGATTGCCGACCGGCTGGTAGACGAGGTCCTCGACCTCCGTTGAGCGGCCGATCACGACGGGCGATTCGCCGACGCCCAGGCGCACCGCGCGCACGCGCGACTTCTCGCCGCGATGCTCGATGTAGAAGAGGCGGCCATCGGGACCCCATACGGGCTCCTCACCGGCCGCATCGGATACGAGCGTGCGACCGCCGCCGCGGAGCGGACGCACGTATACCTGCTTCGTGCCGGTCTCATCACTGATATACGCGAGCCAGCGCCCATCGCGCGACATCGCCGGGGAGTGCTCGTCGTATTGGGTGGCGATGAGCGTGTCGATCCCCCGTCCATCGCGATGCAGCGCCAGGATGTCGCTATCGCTGCTGCGGGGGCCGATGACGCCAGCCAGGTACGCGCTGCCGTCCGGCATCCACGTGCCCGGGTTGACGGCGCCGTTCGTCGCAATTTTCTCCGTCCCTGAGCCGCCGTCGGCGGGCGCCGTGACGATAGGGCCGCCCGGCGTGGAGAACGAGAGGTACGTTACGTGCCGGCCGTCGGGCGCCCAGACCGCGTCATGCGCGTCACCCACCGAGGTGGCCCGCGTGAAGGTGCTGGTCCTGAGATCCAGGATCCAGACGTCGCGGCCCACGATGTCGGCCTCTTCACGGTCGACCAGGATGCGGGTACCGTCCGGCGAAACCCGCGGATTGTGGTAGTTGCCCCAACCAGGCGTCAGCACCGTCTTGCGGTCGCCGCTCCCGATCGCGACGATGCGATTGCTGCTTCTCGCGCCGTACGCGATCATGCCCGCCCCCACGGCGTAGTTGACGTGACCGAACCGCGCGAGCACCGCGAAATCTCCGAGCGCCTCCGGCGTCCCGACGACGCGCGCCCCCGCCGCATCGAACGGTACGGCCATGAGCGCGCCGGACGGACGCGCGAAGTAGAGAAGACCTGCGCTGTAGCGCGGCGCGAGGGCGGGGCCGAGCGCCAGCGTGTCGATCCGGTGGGACGCGAGATCGACCACTGCCGCGCGCGCGTCGCCGATTTCCGTGGCCAACAGTGAGACGAGCACGGCGCGGCCGCCGGGCAGCTCCGCGGGCTGGAGAAACCGGCGTCCGGCCGGCGCTGCGGCGATCACGCTTCGCGCGCCGGTGCGGATGTGTACCAGCGCCAAGCCGGCCGAGTCGGCGACGACGATGCGATCGTCATCGAGGAAGGCGCCCTCCGCGGCCGAGCCGGAGAGCGTCACCTGATCGGATCCGTCGATGCCCTGCACCACCGCATGGCCGCTCCGGGTGAAGCCGATCCGGCGCCCGTCGTCCGAGAGAAACGGCGCAGCGCCATCGGCCGAGCCCGGTACCTGGGCCAGGTCGAGCCGGTCGAGCCGCCGCAACCGAATGCGCTCGGCGTCGGTGACGACGAGTGTCGAGCCATCGGCCGACGTGGCCACGTAGCTCTCACGCGAGACGAACTCGGGCGACAACGGAATCACGGCCCTGCGCGCGGCCCGGGGCGCCACGGGCGCGCGGCCGGCGCCGTGCAACAGCCAGCCGGCGGCGAGCGCCGCGAGCGCAACGACGAGCAAAAGGAGAACGGGCGGCCGGGCGCGCGCGACGGGTGCGCGCGAGCGGCGCGGCGCCGGCGCCGTAAGCGCCGCGGCAAAATCGGCGGCGGTGGCGAAGCGATCGGCGGGGAGCTTCTCGAGCGCGGTGAGCACCGCGTCCTCGACTTCGGGCGGCACCGAGCGGCGCTGCGGAATGAGCGGCAGCGGATCCTCGGTCATGACCTTGGCGACCACCGCCTGCGCCGACGCCGCCACGAACGGCGGCGCGCCGGCCAGCATCTCGTAGGTCACGACGCCCAGAGCGTAAATGTCGGCGCGTGCGTCGACGCTCCTGTCGCCCATCGCCTGCTCGGGCGCCATGTACTGCGGCGTGCCGAGGGACATGCCGGTCTGCGTCATGCGGGCGCCGCCGGCGTGCTGCACGGCGAGCGCGATGCCGAAGTCGGCCACGAGCGGGCGGCCGTTCTGCAACAGAATGTTTTCCGGCTTGATGTCGCGGTGGACCACGTTCCGCTTGTGCGCGTAGTCGAGTGCGTCGGCGACTTCGCGGGCGATGCGGACGGCGTCGCTGACGGGCAGCTGGTGCTCGCGCGCGAGCCGCGCGCGCAGGGTTTCGCCCTCGACGTACGGCATGACGTAGTAGAGCACGCCGTCGGCATTGCCGGAATCGAAGAGCGGGAGGATATGCGGGTGCTGGAGCGAGGCGGTGAGCTCGATTTCCTGGAGGAACCGCTCGGGGCCAATGACCGCAGCGAGCTCAGGGTGCACCACCTTGATGGCAACCTTGCGGTGGTGCCTGAGATCTTCGGCGAGATACACCGTGGCCATACCGCCCGCGCCGACCTCTCGCTCGATGCGATAGCGGTCGGCCAGGGCGGCGGTGAGGCGCGCTGGTGGAGTTGTGCCGGGGGATGTCACCGGGTTGATGTTAACGCCTCAGGCGCACGCGGCGCTACTGAATTCCCTGCCGCAGCAGCGCGAGGACGGCGGCCTTTGCGAAGTCCCCATCCCGAGGGGTGCGGCTCCGAAGGTCAGCCCGGTGGAACTCGACTGATCGTGGGAGCATGCTACTCGCCGATATCCTCCTGCCATAGCTCCGGACTTCGCGCGATGAACTCGCGCATGAGCCCGACGCAGCGTTCGTCATCCACGATATCCACGCGGACGCCGCGCGAGCGGAGGTACGCCTCCGGTCCCTGAAACGAACGATTTTCGCCGATGACGACCTGCGGAATCCCGTAGAGGAGGATGGCGCCGCTGCACATGTCGCACGGCGACAACGTCGAATAGAGGATCGAGCGGCGATACTCCTCGGCCCTCAGCCGGCCGGCGCGCTCGAGGCAGTCCATCTCGGCGTGGAGGACGACACTCCCCTGCTGCACCCGCCGATTATGCCCCCGGCTCACGATCCGGCCATCGATCACGAGCACCGATCCGATCGGGATGCCGCCCTCGCCGAGCCCGTGCTCGGCCTCGGCGACGGCGGCGTCGAGGTGCGGGTCCGCCCGTGCGGTACTCACCTCCGCACGGGTGCCGTGATCGCCTGGTAGACGAGCGCCTGGAACCTGTCGCCCAGGTCGGTCCGCCGTGGCAGCAGCTGCATCATGTATATGCCCACAATGCCCTGCTCCGGATCGGCCCAGTAGTTGGTGCCATACGCGCCACCCCAGCTAAACGTGCCGACCGACGCAAAGGCATCGGCAAGCCCGCGGGACTTGACCACGTCGAACCCAAGCCCAAACCCTCTCCCAGTTCCGTCCTCGCTCTCGCTCTGGCCGTAAAGTGCGTCCACATGTCCGGTTGTCATCAGGGAGACGGTGCTCGGGCTGAGCACGCGCGCCCCGTCGAGCGTGCCGCCGTTGAGCATCATCTGGAGAAAGCGGGCGTAGTCCGATGCGCTCGAAACGAGGCCTGCGCCACCGGCGAAGCTCCTGCGCGGGCCCGCGAGATAGGCGCCCTGACCCCGTGCGCCGTCGGGCGCGCGCTCGAGGCCCGTGTCGGTCGAGGCGTATACCGTGGCGAGGCGCCGGGCCTGGTCTGCGGGCGGAAAGAACCACGTATTGGTCATCCGGAGCGGTTTGAACAATCGGGTACTGAAGTACTTGTCGAGCGGCATTCCGGAGGCCCGCTCGATGATGCAGCCTAGCACGTCGAGGGAGTAGCCGTAGACAAAGGCGGTGCCCGGCTGGGCGACAAACGGCAGCGTGCCGAGCCGGTCCATTGTGGTGCAGATCGGCTCGTCCTTGTCGGCGGTGTACCAGCCCCACCCCGCGGCCGGGCCGAGTCCGGCGGCGCGATAGCGCTCGGCAACGCGGGCGTCGGTGCCGTAGGAGATACCGGAGGTGTGGGTGAGCAGGTCGTGTATGGTTATTTCGCGCTTCGCCGGGACCGGCGTCCGGCCGCTGTCGGTGGCCAGCGCGACGGTGGTGTGCGCAAAGCTCGGGATCCAGCGGCTGACGGGGTCGTGGAGGCTGAGCTTCCCTTCCTCCACCAGCATCATCGCGGCGACACTCGTGATTGCCTTCGTCTGCGACGCGATCCGGAAGAGCGCGTCGTTGGTCATGCGGCGTCCGGCCTCCCGGTCGGAGGCCCCGAACGCGCGGAAGTACGCAACCTGCCCGTGCCGCGCGACCAGCACTACCACCCCCGCCACCTGCCCGGAGTCCAAGTAGTGCTGCATCACGGTGTCGATGCGGGCGAGGCGCGCGGGGGAGAAACCGAGCGCCGCGGCGTTGCCTGCCGGCAGGCCCTGGGCGTAAAGCGGCGCTGCC
>JBDTQV010000208.1:0-4377 GCA_039932015.1 Gemmatimonadota bacterium
GCACCGAGATCACCCTCGAACAGAAGCACCGCGCCCGGCGGCAGCGAGCGACCGAGCGTCTCGCCCTCGGCGACGAGCTCCTCGTCGGTCAGCTCGCGCATCAGGCGCGGCGGCGCGCCCGCGCGGCCGGACGCGCGCCGCCCCGCTGTACGTCCGGCGCACCGGCGGCCTTGAGGTCGTTGAGCTGGTCACGGAGCAAGGCGGCCTGCTCGAATTCGAGATTGGCGGCGGCCTCGCGCATCTTGCGCTCGATGGCAGCAATCGCCGCGGCGCGCTTGGCCGGATCGCGCAGATCGATCGGCTTTTCCGCGGCGGGTTTCCGCTCCGGCTTCTCCGTGCGCGCATCGGCGACGTGCGTGCTGAGGCGCACCTGCTCGAACGATTTGACGATCGACACCGGCGTGATGCCGTGCTCCTCATTGTGCCGCTGCTGGATGGCGCGGCGCCGGTCCATTTCGTCGATGGCGCGCTGCATCGAGCCGGTGACACGGTCGGCGTACAGAATGGCCCGCCCGTTCACATGGCGCGCGGCGCGTCCGATCGTCTGCACGAGTGAGCGATCCGAGCGGAGAAATCCCTCCTGATCTGCATCGAGGATCGCGACCAGCGACACCTCGGGCAAGTCGAGCCCCTCGCGCAGCAGGTTGATGCCGACCAGCACGTCGAAGTCGCCCAGGCGCAGACCGCGCAGAATCTCCATCCGTTCGATTGCATCGATGTCGGAGTGCAGGTACCGCACGCGCACGCCGGCCTGCTGGAGATAGTCGCTGAGGTCCTCCGACATGCGCTTCGTCAGCGTGGTGACCAGCACCCGCTCCTTCCGCCGTTCCCGCTCGCGAATTTCGGCGAGCAGGTCATCGACCTGGCCCTTCACCGGACGAATGTCCACTTCAGGATCGACGAGACCGGTGGGCCGGATGATCTGCTCGACGATCACGCCGTTGGAGAGCCCAAGCTCGAAATCGCCCGGCGTCGCGCTCACGTTGATGAGCTGCGGCACGAGCGACATGAATTCGTCGAACTGCAGCGGCCGGTTGTCGAGCGCGGATGGCAGCCGGAACCCGTATTCGACGAGCGTCAGCTTCCGCGCGCGGTCGCCGTTGAACATTCCGCCGATCTGCGGCAGCGTCACGTGCGACTCGTCGGCGACGACGAGGAAATCCGCGGGGAAATAGTCGAACAGGCACGCCGGACGCTCGCCCGGCAAACGGCCGGTGAGGTGCCGGGAGTAGTTCTCGATACCGGCGCAGGTGCCTACCTCGAGCAGCATTTCCAGGTCGAAGCTCGTGCGGGACTCGAGGCGCTGCGCCTCGAGCAGCTTGCCCGCCGCCTTGAGCTCGGCAAGGCGGGCGGCAAGTTCATCGCGGATCAGGCGCACGGCGCGTTCGACCGTGGGCCGCTCGGTGACGAAATGCTTGGCCGGGTAAATCGCGCACTGGTCGAGAACGGCGATCGTGTCGCCGGTGAGCGGATGGATCTTGCTGATCCGCTCGACCTGGTCACCCCAGAGCTCCACCCGAATCGCCTGCTCGGCATATGCGGGAAAGATCTCGATCGAGTCACCGCGTACGCGGAAACTGCCCTGCTCGAACGAAACGTCGTTCCGGCCGTACTGAATCCGCACGAGGTCGGACAGAATCGCGTCGCGCCCGCGCTCCTCGCCCCGCTGAATCTGCACCATCAACTTCCGGTATTCGACCGGATCGCCGAGGCCGTAGATGGCACTCACCGTCGCGACGATCACGACATCGTCGCGCTCGATCAGGCTCGACGTCGCCCGAAGCCGAAGACTCTCGATGTCCTGATTGATGCTCGCGTCCTTCTCGATGTAGACATCGGTGGACGGGACGTACGCTTCCGGCTGGTAGTAGTCGTAGTACGACACGAAATACTCGACCGCGTTCTTCGGCAGGAACTGCCGGAGCTCGCCGTAGAGCTGTGCCGCCAACGTCTTGTTGTGGGAGAGGACCAGCGTAGGCTTCCCGTACTGGGCGATGGCGTGCGCGAGCGTCATGGTCTTGCCCGAGCCGGTCACGCCCAGCAGCGTCTGGTGCTTGTCGCCGCGGTGAAGCCCGGCCACCAGCTCGCTGATCGCCTTGGGCTGATCGCCGGCGGGCTCGAACGGCGCAATCACTTCGAACTTGGTGCTCATCCGGTCAATATA
This sequence comes from Gemmatimonadota bacterium, assembly GCA_039932015.1. Lineage (GTDB taxonomy): Bacteria > Gemmatimonadota > Gemmatimonadetes > Gemmatimonadales > GWC2-71-9 > JAICUF01. The sequence goes on from JBDTQV010000208.1 coordinate 2,165, forward strand.
ACGCCGTTTCGGGTTTTGTTCAGTCCTCGCCTTTGCCGAGCGTCATGAGTCGTTTCCAATGCGCGGCGCCTACCGGCATCACCGACAGCCGGCCCTGACGAACCAAACCCAGATCGGCAAACTCGCCTGACGCCTTGATGGCCGCCAGCGTGACCGGATGTGCCAGGCGCGTGTCGGGAGCAAGGTCCACAACCACGAGCTTCGGGTCCGACCCGTTCGTATCGGGGTACGCACCGCGGGTTACGCGCGCCGTGCCGATCACCGATTTATCCGCGCCCGAGTGATACACGAGCACCCGGTCGCCTTTGCGCATCGCTCGCAGATGGATCAGCGCCTGCGCATTGCTGACGCCGTCCCACACCGCCTTGCCATCGCGCTCGAGCTGCTCGTACGAATACGAGGAAGGCTCGGTCTTCACGATCCAGAAGTTTGGCATGAGGTGAACGCGCCGCGGGTCAGGCGCCGGCCGGCGCTTCGCGCCGCTCGACCTCGCTCACGCCCTTCACCTTGCGCACTGACTTCAGCACCTTTGCCAGATGCGGCAGGTTGTCCACCTCGACGAAAATCGTGCCGAAAACGGTTCCATCCTTGGAGTGGAGATCGGCGCCGCGGATGTTGGTGCCCGTCTGGCTGATGGCCTCCATGATGTCCGCGTACAGCCCGCGCCGGTCCTCGGCACCGACCACGAGACGCACCGCAAACGCCTCTCCCGCCGTTTCCTGCCAGTCGATATCGACCCGCCGCTCGTCGGCCGACAGCGTGAGCAGGTTGGGGCAATCGGCGCGGTGAATCGAAATGCCCCGCCCCTGCGTCACGTAACCGACGACAGGATCACCGGGCACCGGCTGACAGCACTGTGCATACCGCACCATCAGCCCGTCCACGCCCTGGATCTTGATACCGCGTCCGAGCCGGATACGGTCGATCACGCGGCCAAAGACCGTTGGCTTCGGCGCCTGCGTCTCGTCGGGCGGCAGATCGGGGTAGAGCGCCCGGATCACCTGCCCGATCGGCACGTCCCCGCGTCCCACGGCGATCTCGAGCCCCCGGCCATCCGCCAGCGACAGCGTCGACGCCGCCTGGCGCAGACGTGCGTCGTCCGGCGCGTCCAGCCGCCGCCGCCGCACCTCTCGCGCGAGAATTTCGCGGCCGAGTGCCAGACTGATCGTCTCTTCCTCGTGCTTGATCCACTGCTTGATCTTGTGGCGCGCGCGCGCGGTCCGCACGTGGTTGAGCCAGTCCCGGCTCGGCCGCGCGTTGGGGCCGGTGAGAATCTCGATTGCGTCACCGTTCTTGAGCTCGCGGTGCAGCGGCGCGATGCGCCCGTTGATCTTGGCGCCCTGGCACTTGAGTCCGACTTCCGTATGTACCATGAATGCGAAGTCGATCGGCGTAGAGCCCTTGGGCAGCCGCTTCACATCGCCCTGTGGCGTGAAGACGAAGATCTCGTCCTGGTAGAGGTTGATCTTCAGGAACTCGAGAAACTCTTCCGGGCTGTGCGTGTCCTGCTGCAGCTCGAGGAGCTGGCGGAACCAGCCGAGCTGCGCATCGAGCTCGTCGGGCCGGTCGCTCTTGTAGACCCAGTGCGCGGCAATGCCGTACTCGGCCGTGCGGTGCATCTCGCGCGTGCGGATCTGCACTTCGAACAGTTGGCCGCCCGGCCCGAAGATCGTGGTATGCAGCGACTGATACGCGTTCGACTTGGGACTCGCGATGTAGTCCTTGATTCGTTCCTGCAGCGGCGTCCAGTTGTGGTGGATGATGCCGAGGACATGGTAGCAGTCGGGCACGCTCCGGACGAGCACGCGGATGGCCATCAGATCGTAGATCTCATCGAACGATTTCTGACGCTTCCGCATCTTCAGGTAAATGGACCAGAGATGCTTGGGCCGACCGGTGACTTCGAACCAGTCGAGCCCGGCGCGCCGGAGCTCGGCTTCGAGCGGCTCGCGGAGGCGGAGGATCATCTGCTCGCGCACCGCGCGCTTGGCCGCCACCTGCTGTGCCAGCTCCCGGTACTCTTCCGGCTCGAGGAACTTGAACGCCAGGTCTTCGAGCTCCGCGCGCATTCCCGCCATGCCAAAGCGGTGCGCCAGCGGCGCGTAAATCTCGCGCGTCTCGAGCGCGATGCGGGTGCGGCGCTCGGGCGCGAGGTGCTCGAGCGTCCGCATATTGTGCAGGCGGTCGCCAAGCTTGATGATGATCACGCGCGC
>JBDTQV010000209.1:0-4372 GCA_039932015.1 Gemmatimonadota bacterium
GGTGTGGCCCAACGGCGCCTGGCTCGCCTGGATCGCCTTCCCGCGCGACAGCCTCATGCGCTTCGATCTCGCGGCCACGACCCCGCGCGATACGGCCCGGGTCACCTACACCGCGCGCCGGACCGTCCGCGCGCCCACCAGCACCGCCGCGGTGTGGATCGATTCGACATCGCTCTCGCCGCGCGGCGACGTCTGGCTGCCGCGCGACGAATATCTCACCGTCACCGTGCGCGCCGCTGAAGGTTCGCTCGTGCGGCTCCGGTTGCCCAACGGAACGTACGTGCCGTTCACCGCCGTGCCCGCGCTCGACGATGTGCCGGCCGGCATCCGCGCCTTCGACCGCGACACGGGCAATCTGCGCCGTGCACTCCGCGCGGATCGCTACACTGCCGTGCTCCGCGGTCAGGCACTCCGGCCGCCACCCACGCCCCCGGTCGGCGCGCTGCTGCCGCCACCGCCGCGTGCGCTCGGCGCCGTCACGCTCGCGCCGGACACCACATCCGTCGTCGTCGAAGCCATTCGCGGCGCTGACACGGCGCGCACCCGCTGGCCCATTCGCCTTGCCGTGCTCGACACGCTTCCGCTCACGGTGCAGCTCGACGACGACTCCGCCGGCCGCGGCACCACCGACAGCATGACGATCGCGCGGGCACTTCCCGGCGGCACCTACAACTGGTTCTTCCCGACCGGCACCCGCGCGCTGGTGAGCGGCCGCATCGACAACGACCTCCGCCTCCGTCTCACGCCCGGTCTCGACGTGTGGGTCCCGGTAGCCGATGCGCACGTGGTGTCCGGCGCACCCGCTCCGCGTGCAGTCGCAGGGTCGCTCACGCTGACGCCGCACGAGGATCGGCTCACCCTGCGCATTCCGCTCAGCGAACGCGTGCCGTTTCAGGTCACCGAGACCGAGCGGGCGCTGGCGCTCACCCTGTACGGTGCCGTGGGCGATGTCGACTGGATCCGCTTCGGTGCCGACGACTCGCTCATCACCGGCATCGCGTGGGCGCAAGGCACGTCGCGCGACGTCACGCTCACCGTGAATCTCGCCGAGCCTGTGTGGGGCTTTCGCACCCGCTGGGATCGCGGTGATCTCCTGCTGGAGATCCATCGCCCTCCCGCGATCGACGAGCACGCACCGCTCAAGGGCCGCTTCATCGTCGTGGATCCCGGCCATCCGCCGGCTGGCGCCACCGGGCCCACCGGCCTTCGCGAAGCGCAGGCCAACCTCGGCATTGCGCTCATCCTCCGCGATCTGCTGCAGGACGCCGGCGCCCGCGTCGTGATGACGCGCACCACCGACGCGCCGGTCGAGCTCTACCCCCGGACCCGGCTCGCCGACACGCTCGGTGCCGACCTCCTGATCTCGATCCACAACAACGCGCTGCCGGACGGCGTCAATCCGTTCACCAACAACGGCACCAGCGTTTTTTACAATCATCCGCGCAGCGTCCCGCTTGCGCAGGCCGTCGATCGCGCGCTCGTCGCGCGCCTCGGCGTCCGGAACCTCGGCATCGGCCGAGGCGACCTGGCGCTGGTGCGGCCCACCTGGATGCCGGCCATTCTCACCGAAGGACTGTTCCTCATGCTGCCCGACCAGGAGAACGCCCTGCGTTCGCCGGAAGGGCAGCGGCTCTACGCCCAGGGTGTCTTCGACGGCATCCGTGAATTTCTGCGGCAGCGGGCGGGTGACCAGCATCGCTGAGGTGTGGGTCACCGGGACGCTCGGTCGTCTATTGGGCATGCAACGAAGGATGCACCATGCGTAGTACCCAACTGCGTTTTCCAACGCTCATTCTCGCACTCGTTGCCGCCGCCACTGTGGCGGGGCCGGCGCGCGCCCAGTCTCCGGCCGATCGCGCCCAGCTCGAGAGCTTCCGCGACTCGCTGATCGGCATAAGCGACTCGATCAATCTGCTCCGGCTCGAGCGCCGGATGATCGATCTCGCCAAGGCGGATCGCAACAACACCGTCCAGCATCTCAAGCTCGGCTTCGTCTCGCTTCGCCTCGGCGAGCTGGGCGGGCGGCCGCACTACGACGATGCCGCCTCCGAGTTCCAGTGGTCCATCGACCTCAAGCCCGACTGGCCATACCCCTGGTACGGCATGGGCCTCGCCGAGTACGGCGTCGGTGATTCGGAAGTGTCCATCGTGGCCGGCATCGCCACGATGCTCGGCAAGGACGCGCTCACGCGCTCCGCGATGGCGTTCGCCAAATCGGCCGCGGTGGATCCATCGTTCGCGAATGGACTCGTCGAGCTAGCCAATACCGCCCTCCGGCAACGCGTCAACATCAAGCTCAACGTGGCGCTGGATGCACTCCGTCGCTCGGGCGGCACGCCGGCCGGCCAGAATCCCGAAGTACAGCTCGCGCGCGGCCGGGTCGAGCGGGAAGTGGGAGACGTCGACTCCGCGCTCGCGGCGTTCCGCGGCTACGCGGCGAAGGGCAATAACCGCGGCCTGGGTCTGCTCGAGGTCGCGCGGACTGAGCTGATCATGGGACGCGGCGACGGACCCGGTCACTATTACGAAGGCGCCGCAATCGACGACTCCACCTCGGTGGCCGATTACCGCCGGGACCTCGCACTCATCGCGTCCGACAGCGCGCTCAAGGCGTTCGACGACGCGAGCGGACCGGCGCGCGTCGAAGTGCTTCGGCGCTTCTGGAACATCCGCGACGCGAGCGATCTCCAGCCGCCCGGCGCACGCCTGGCCGAGCACTACCGGCGGCTGAGCTACGCGCGGCGGAACTTCTTCCTCGCAACGACCAACCGGCACTACGACATCGTCGAGCGCTACCGCTCAGGCAATCGCGACTACGACGACCGCGGCATCATCTACATTCGCCATGGCGCGCCCAATGCGCGCGCGAGTTTCGTCGCTCCCAACGTCGAGAGCAACGAGTCATGGCGCTACACTCGTGCGGACGGCGATTTGATTTTCCACTTCGTTGCGCGGGAAGACGTGCAGGACTACAAGCTCGTCGAAAGTGTCCTGGACGTCCTCGGCTTCACCAACACGGTGAACATCCAGGATCAGGACTCGTCCTCGTCCGCGCTGAGTGCCACGGTGCAGGACCTCCTGCATTCGCGCGAGGCGCTGTCGCCCATGTACAGCCAGCTCCAGCGCGTGGGCCGTGCGAGCGCGGGCCGCTACCAGAACGAAGAGCGTCGGATTGGACGCGAGAGCATGCGCCGCGGCACCAGCACCGACAGCTACGAGCTGTCGTTCGCAAGGTCGATCACGGCGAATGCGGAAGTGATGGCGGTGGGTCACGAGCATGGCGATGGGCTGCTGCATATCACGTACGCCGTCGCCGGCTCGTCGCTCGATCCGGTGAAGGTGGCGCGCGGCAATCTCTACACGGTGCGGGTGCGGCTCGCCGCGTTCGACTCGAACGGCAAGGTCGTCGCGACACTGGACACCACGCGGCGCGTCGTAGCGGCGCAGCCGGTGCCGTCCGGAGAACATCTGGTGGGCCGCGTGTCGCTGGCGGTGCCGCCGGGCGAGCTCAACTATCGGCTCGCCATCCAGACCAGTGCCGACGCCGGCGCCGTTCTCCCGCTCGACAAGGTCCGCGTGATCTCGGTGGGCGCCGACCAGCCGCGCCTGAGCGACGTCGTCCTTGGCTCCCGCCGCGTCCCGGCAACGTGGATCCCCGAGATGGGCGACACCGTGTTCTTCAACCCCCTCCGCACCTTCACGCGCGGCGAGGAGATGCAGCTCTACTACGAAGTCGCGGGCCTTACCGCAGGCGGCACGTACACGACGGAGGTGGCGGTACGGAAGGGGAAAGGCGGAGGCGGGTTCTTCAAGAAGATCTTCGGGGGCGGAGGTGCCGCGATTGCGGCCAAGTTCGACGAGCCAGTCGCGGCCCCGACGGCGTCACTCCACCGGACCATCATACTCGACAAGCTTCAGCCCGGCGCATACACACTCGAGGTGACGATCACGGACGGCCAGGGCCGGAGCGACAAGCGGATGGAGCGGTTCGACGTGACGAAGTGAGCGGAAGCGGCGCTCCGCTATGCCGGCCACCCCGCCGGCCGATGCGGTGTCAGGATCAACATCGGCTGCACCAGCGCCTCGGCTTTCACCGTCGCCTCCACCTGCACCAGATGCTGCGTGACCCCGGTGCTCGCATCGAAGGTCGCGATGTGCATCATCAGCGACGAAAGCGGGCACTCGGCCGCATCGACTCGCTCCGGATCCATACCCGTAATCAGCGAACCCGCTTCGAGCGTGATCCGCGCATGCCCGAACAGCCAGAGATGTTGCTTCGCGAGCGGCTTGAGCAGGGTCGATGTGAGTGCCATGCTCTCGCCACCCATCGTGATGAAGCCGAGGGCGGTGCGGTCGTTCGCGCGGCGGGAGT
>JBDTQV010000210.1:0-4351 GCA_039932015.1 Gemmatimonadota bacterium
GACTCGCCGGGCATCTGGATGCTGCACTGCCACGTGGCCGAGCACATGGCGGCGGGCATGTCGGCACGCTTCGAAGTGCTGGCGGCGGGTTCCCCGTGACTCGTCCCATCGCGCAATCGGCAACTCAGTGCGACATCGCCACCGCCGGTGCCGCGCCCGCCCGGAACACGCCGACCGCACCCTTCGTGGCGTCGTCGAACGCATGGGTCACGAACGGATAACTTCCCGCCTCGCGCAGCCGAGTCTCGAAGATCGCCCCGCCGCCTACCGGAACATTGCTGGTCTGCACGCCGTGGAGCGCGGCGGTCATCGAGCCGTCGTTGAACACCTGCGAGAAGATGGCGCCCACCACGTGGAAGCTCGAACTCCGGTCCGGTCCCGCATTCACCACGTACATCCGGATCAGTTCATTCGGCTCGACCGAAATCGGGTGCTCGGCGTACTGCGAGGCGCGGCCGTTGAACGTCACGTAATCCGGTGCCAGGCCGAGCACCTTGGTCCAGTTGACACTGGCCGCGCCGGCCTTGTCCCGGGTGGGCGAGAGATAGAACTCGCTCTGGACCAGGACGAATTCCTTCGCCCGCGGCCTGGGCGTCGCCGGATCCACCACCAGCGCGCCGTACATGCCGCTTGCGATGTGCAGCGCGACGGGTGCGGTGCCGCAATGGTAGAGGAACGCGCCGGGGACGCGCGCTACGAACCGATAGTGGATGGAATCACCCGGCATCAGGTTCCGGTAGTACTTGTCCGGCGCGATCTCCGCCGCGTGGAAGTCGACGCTGTGGGGGATAGACCCCCGGTTGACGAGCGTGAAATCCACCGTGTCCCCCTGCCGCACGTGCAGCGGCGGGCCCGGCACCCGGCCGCCAAAGGTCCACGCCGCATAGGTCACGCCCGGCGCGATGGTGACCGTGGTGTGCGAGATCTCGAGCCGGAGCCGCTGGACGCGGTTCGGCGACGCGGGCGCGAGCACCGCGTCGATCATCGGTGCGGTGCCGGCCGCGCCCACCGGGGCCTCGCCGTGCGAGACGTTCGCCGGGGGCGTGCTGTCGACCTTCTGATCGGGCGGGGCGGAGCTTCGTGCCGCCGGCTGTACCGGCGTCGAGGCCTGCGAGTCGGGCGCACGTGCGGCTCGATCGGTGGTCGGTCGGTCAGGAGTGCCGCACGCGGCAACAGCCACGACCACCGCAGCAATCGGTAAAGGGCGTACGAAGCGACGCATGGAATGCTGCCGATGGTTTGGGGGGAATGGTTCGGGGTCGTCGTCGGGTCCAATCAATATACCGGGTGCATGCGGGCGGACGGGGATTCCGATTGCCGGCACGCGGTTACCTTGCCCTGTAGGCGGCGGCTAACCCGCGGGGACGGCGCCATATTCGTTCGCACCGGGAAATCTTTCACCGCATTTTTCTGTGGTGTTCTCGACCCCCGCCGCATGATGGCCCGCCCCGCACCCGGAGATCTCCATGCCCCGTGTCGTCCATTTTGAAATCCACGCCACCGATCCCGATCGCCTCGTCGCCTTCTACGAAGGCCTTTTCGGCTGGCGAATACAGAAGTGGGATGGAGAATGGGAGTACTGGATGATCGTTACCGGCGACAACGCGGAGCCCGGCATCAACGGCGGGCTCCTGCGCCGGCAAGGCGCGGCGGCGCCAGCGGGGCAGTCGGTAAACGCGTTCGTCTGCACACTGGATGTGCCAGATGTCGATGACGTGCTGGCGCGACTCGCGGAGCAGGGCGGCACGGTCGCGGTGCCGAAGATGATGGTGCCGGGCGTCGGCTGGCTGGCCTATATCAAGGATCCGGACGGCAACATCCTCGGCGTCATGCAGGCGGAGTCAAAGACTGGGTAACGATTCAATCTGAAACCTTCGACGGGCTCAGCCGTACCATCCTCCGCACCGGTCACCTGTAGTTCCTGACCCAGCGGAGGAGCATGATGAGCATCCCCGGTCAAACGGCATCACTGCGCGACGCCGCGCCCCATAACAAGGCGCGTCTCGCGGGAGTGCTCTACCTGTTCCTGATCATCCTCGCCGGCGTTGGAAATTCCGTCGAGAGCCGGCTCATCATCCTCGGCGATGCTGCCGCGACGGCAACCAACATCCTCGCGCACGCCGATCTCCTCCGCCTGGGCTGGGCCGCGTACCTCGTTGAGATGGGGCTCAACATCGTGTTGACCGCGCTCATCTACGACCTGTTCAAGCCGGTCGACCGAAGCCTCGCGCGCCTGGCCGTGCTGTTCGGCATCGTCGCTATCACCATCAAGACGTTCAGCCGGTTCTTCCTCATCGCGCCGCTCTTTCTGCTGGGCGACACCGGCACGCTATCCGCGCTGGCCGCGCCCGAGCGCGCGTCGCTCGCCCTCTCGTTCCTGCACGTCAATGCGCTCGGCGCTGGGCTCGCGATGGTCTTCTTCGGCTTCTACTCGATCGTGTCCGGCTACCTGATCGTCCGCTCCACGTTCATGCCCCGCGTTCTCGGTGCGTTCGGCCTTGTCGCCGGACTCGGCTGGCTGCTGTTTCTCTGGATGCCGCTCGGGCTCCGCTTTGGCGGCTACGTAGCCGGCTTCGCGCTCCTCGGCGCCGTCCTCAAGATCGGGTGGTTCCTGATTCGTGGCGTGGACGATGGCAGATGGAGAGAGCAGGAGCGCGTCGCGGCCACTTCAATCTGGGCGTAATCGCCTGAGGCGACCACCAAGATCTCGGCACGGTGCGGACCGTCGTCGCCCATGTCGCCTTGCCGGTCATTCTCGGCCTTCCGTGGGGCGTGCGCGCCGAGTGATCCATCTTCCTGCCCGTTCCCACGCCGCAGGCACCAGGTCGAGACTTCGTTCGGCATGCATGAGCCCGCTGAGGCGGCGCTGATGCGCGCCGAGGAGATCACTGCGCGTGACGATGCCGATCACGCGATCGGGTGCCACGCGCGTGACGACCGGGATGCGGCCGATGCCGGCGTGCACCATCTGGTCGGCGGCTTCGCGCGCGGTGTTGTCGTCGAACGTCGTCACCGGCGGGCGGGTGATGAGGGCGGCAAGTGACCGGGTGCCGTCCGCATCCGCGCGCGTGAGGTCGCGCCGCGTGAGCACACCCGCGAGCGAGCCATCGGAGGAAATGACTGGATAGCCCTGGTGATCCGAGCCAGCGGCGCGCGACTGGATCCAGCGACGCGTTTCCTCCACCGTCTGGGCTGCGGGAAGTGTCACGACCGGTGACGACGCGCAGTCGCGCGCGAGAATCTGGTGCAGGTAATCGACCGCGTACTCCGTCCGCACCGGCGCGCCGCGCCGCGCGAGCCGTTCGGTCATGATCGAGTGCTCCATCCGGAGCAGCGAGACGAGATACGCCGCCGTGCAGCCGAGGACGAGCGGGAGCAGGCCAATCGGCTGGCGCGTGGTCTCGAAAGCGAAGACGATCGACGCGAGCAGCGCCCGGGACGCGCCGGCGAATACCGCCGCCATTCCGACGAGCGCCGCGACCCGCGCATCGACACCGAGCGCAGGCACGGCGCGTTGCGCAACGCCGCCGATAAGCGCCCCCAGCCCGCCGCCGATGGTGAACAGCGGCGCGAGCGTCCCCCCTGAGGTGCCGCTGCCGAGCGCGATGGACCACGACACGAGCTTGAAGAGCACGAGCAGCAGCAGTGCCCGCCCGACGATCGCGCCCGAGAGAATGTCGGCGATATTTGCGTAACCGACACCGAGCGTGCGCGGCGAAAGGTAGCCGACGACGCCGACAACGACGGCGCCGATCGCCGGCCACCACATCCAGTGCACCGGCAGATGCTCGAACGCATCCTCGATCGCGTACAGAGTTCGCGTGATGAACACCGCGGCGATGCCGATGATCGCGCCGAGCACCGTGTAGGATGCGAGCGCCGCGCCGCCCGGCTGGACAATATCGGTGAGGGGAAAGATCGGCGCCGAGCCGTGCAGCGCGATGCGCGCGGCTGTCGCGGTCGCACTTGCGAGCGCCACCGGAACGAGCGATCTCGGCCGGTACTCGAACAGCAGCAGCTCGATCGCCAGCAGGATGGCAGCGACCGGCGTGCCGAAGATGGCGGCCATGCCGGCGGCGGCGCCGGCGGAGAGGAGGATTTTTCGCTCGTCCGCGGTGGTGCGAAGCAGCTGCCCGATGAGTGAGCCGAGCGCGCCGCCGGTCGCGATGATGGGACCTTCAGCGCCGAACGGGCCGCCGGTGCCGATCGCGATCGCGGACGAAAGCGGTTTCAGCAGCACCAGCCGCGGCGCCACGCGGCTCTCGTTGTACAGCACGCGCTCCATCGCCTCGGGGATTCCGTGCCCGCGAATCGCAGGTGAACCCCACCGCGCCATCACGCCGACGATGAG
>JBDTQV010000211.1:0-4345 GCA_039932015.1 Gemmatimonadota bacterium
GCGGGATTGGTGAGTGCCGCGAGGGGGTGCACCGCCGTGATGCGCCCCGCCACCATCTCGAAACCGGCGGGCGTGTTCATCCACGCATTGGCGATCACCACGAACACGGCCGAAGCGGCGCCACTCACGGCGACGGCGACGCCGGCCAGCAGATGGGCGCGGGGTGGGAGACGATCCCACCCGTAGAGATAGATGCCGAGGAATATCGCCTCGGTGAAAAAGGCGAATCCTTCGAGCGAAAATGGCATCCCGATCACCGGTCCCGCAAACGCCATGAACTGCGGCCAAAGCAGGCCGAGCTCGAATGACAGCACGGTTCCGGATACGGCACCGATGGCGAACAGAATCGCAGTGCCGCGCGCCCAGCGGCGGGCGAGCTCCAGGTACAGTGCATCGCCGGAGCGCATCCACCGCCACTCCGAGACGACCATCAGGAGCGGTATGCCGATACCGATGACTGCGAACACGATGTGGAATCCCAGGGACATTGCCATCTGGGCGCGTGCGGCAAGCAGGTCCGACATCGGCACCTCCAGGAGATTCGGCTGAAGGTACGGCGACCCGGTGGGAGCTACAACGAGCAGCAACACCTTGCTGCCGGGTTCGCGCGTGCGTACTGTGCCTCGCCGACCAAACCCCTGTAGAGGCTCACGTGGCAATCAGATCTCGGTCAGCCCGAGCGGCGATCCTGTGCAAAGCACTTGCCGTGACGCTCGCGGCCTGCACTTCGCCGCGGCGCGCCGCACTTTCGGCAGACACCGTCGCGTTTGCCGCTCCCGCCGATTCGGCCATTCCGAAGGGGCCGCTCGGCGCATCGATCCGGCGAGGGCAGGCACTGCTCGCGGCGACGCGCGACAGCCTGCCGGCGCACGTTGGCGCTAAGCTCTCGTGCACCAGCTGCCATCCTGACGCCGGCCGGCGTGCGAACGCGATGCCGTGGGTAGGCGTGAGCGCCCGGTATCCCCAGTATCGCTCCCGGAGCGCATCGGTGAGCCTGCTCGAAGACCGGGTCAACGACTGCTTCGAGCGCAGCATGAACGGCCGGGCGCTCGATCCGGCCGGTCCAGACATGCGCGACATCGTGTCGTACATGTCATTCGTGTCACGCGGTGTGCCGGTGGGTTCCGCCGTGAGAGGGCAGGGCCTGCCGAAACTGAAGTTGACACACGGAGACAGCGGTGCCGGACGCGCCGTGTTCGCGACGACCTGCGCGCGGTGCCATGGCCCGGACGGTGCGGGCACGGTGATCGCGCCGCCGCTCTGGGGTGCAGAGTCGTTCAACCTCGGAGCAGGGATGGCGCGACTCCGAACGGCTGGTGCGTTCATCCGCTACAACATGCCGTACGATCTGCCGGGAACGCTGACGGACGTGCAGGCGATGGATGTCGCGGCGTTTGTCGTCACTCGGCCTCGGCCGGATTTCAGCGGCAAGGCGAACGATTGGCCGAACGGCGGTGCGCCGCCGGACGTGGCGTACGAGACGGACTTCGCGCGGCAGCACCCGGACACGGCCAGGCGGTAGTGGGCTGCGTGCGCCGTCACCGCACGGCGATCACCTCGTCTTCCGCGATCACGTACACGCGATCGGTTGCGCGGGCCTCGATCGCCGCAGTGCCGGTAAAACTCCCGAAGGCGGGCAGAATCGCGCCGTGGTCGCCAAGTACGAAGCACGGAAGTCGCTCCCACTGGCGACCGGCGCCGGATACGATGTAACCGGGATGAATGTGTCCGGCGAGCGTGTATCCCTGCCCGGATCCCGCCGGCTCATGGCGCAGCTCGAATGGCGCAACGGTGTGCGGCGCATCGACCACCTCGATGTCGAGATCTGACGGCGGATCGCCGGCACGACGGTCATGATTGCCGCGCACCAGCAGCACATCGAGCGCGGGATGGCGCGCGCGCCACGCCGCCGCGGCGAGACGCGTCGAATCTGCTCGGAGCCCCGCGCGCGCGTGATAGAGATCCCCGAGAAGAATGAGTCTCCTCGCATCCGTGCGGGCCAGTGCGCGGTCGAGACGCGCGAGGTCGTCGGCGGTCGTGCCCGCCGGAATCGGCACGCCGGCTGCACGGAACGTCGCGGCCTTGCCCCAATGCAGATCGGCGACGATGAGCGCCCGTCCTCGCTCCCAGAAGAGCGCGCGCTCCGCGAGCAGCCGGACTCGTTCGCCGGCAATCTCGGTTTGGAGGCCGCTCACGACTGCTTCCGGCCCGACGTTCTGATTGATGCGGAGCGCGGTACCACAGGCCCTGCCGCCTGCTCCAGCGGAGCCGCCATGCGCCGCACGCGATCGGCAAGCTTCTCGCTGCTGAGCTGCTCGCGCGCGCGGTCGACGATGAGCGGGAACGCAAACGGCGTGGGCCGGGCCACGTTCACCACGGACACGCGGCCGGCACCGAGACGCGCAAGGGTGCGGCCGAGGCGGCTCTGCTCCAGCTGCCGTTCCAGCACTTCACGGTGCGCCTGGTGGAGCAGAAGGTTCTCCGGATCGTAGCGCGCGAACACGTCGTATATCAAACCGCTGGATGCCTGCAGCTGCTTCACGGTTTTGTTGGAGCCGGGATACCCCTGAAAGATAAGTCCTGCGACCCGCGCAATCTCACGGAACTGCCGTCGCGCCATCTCGGCCGCATTGAGACTCGCCGGAATGTCGTTGAAGAGATGGTCGGCCGTGAGAAGCCCGGCTTCCAGCGCTTCATCCAGCGGCGACGCGTCGGTCGAGAGGAGCTCGAAGCCGTAATCGTTGGCGGCCAGCGTGAACGTGAGCGGCGCGAGCTGTGCGATCCGGTACGCGAACAGCGCGGCCATCCCTTCATGCACGAGACGACCCTCGATCGGGTAGAAGAAGAGATGGTGGCCTTCGCGCGTCTCGGTCCGCTCGATGAGGAGCTCGTCGGGCGCGGGGAGGCATGACCATTGTGCCTGCAGCTGCAGCACGGGGCGGACACGCTGCATCTCCTCCGAGGCATAGATTCCGCGCCGGGCCTCATCGAGCTTGCCGCGCACGGCGGCGGCCAGCTCAGGAGAGAGCGCCAGTCGCGCACCTGACCACTTGGGAAAGGCGCCTTCGGCGCTCGGCGCCTTGCGCACCCACGCGGTCATGTCGCGCACGCGCACGAACTCGAGCGGCCGGCCGCCGAAGATGAACCGGTCTCCCGGCCGGAGGCGCGCCACGAAATTTTCCTCGACCGTTCCGAGCGTCGCGCCGCGCACATAGCGGACTTTCAGCGACGATTCGCTCACGATCGTGCCGATGGAGAGCCGGTGGCGCAAGGCGACCATCTTGTTCGTCACCCGATAGACGCCGTCCGTCTCCACGACCTTGGCGTACTCCGGATATGCGCGGAGTGATTCGCCGCCGTGGGTCACGAACGCCAGGACCCAGCTCCATTCGGCGGGAGTGAGATCCCGGTACGCGTGCGTGGTGCGAACCTCGTCGAACAGCTCGTCCGCGCGAAACCCTCCGCCGATCGCGACGGTGACGACGTGCTGCGCCAGTAGATCGAGCGGACGCTCTACCGGCGGGCGGGACTCGATCGCGCCCGCAGCGAGCGCATCGCGCGCCGCGGCAATGTCGACGAGCTCAAGCGCGCTCGCGGGAACGCAGGTCACGCGGCTGATGGCGCCCGGCCGGTGTCCGCTCCGGCCGGCGCGCTGCACCAGGCGCGCCACACCCTTGGGGCTGCCGACCTGGAGGACGCGATCGACCGGCGTGAAGTCGACGCCGAGATCGAGGCTCGACGTGCAGACGACGCACCGCAGCTCGCCGGTCCGGAGGCCGTCCTCTACGGCTTCGCGCTGCGCACGCTCGAGTGAGCCGTGGTGCAGTCCCACGCGGCCCGCCCACGGCACCCCGCTCTGCACGATTGCCTGAAACCAGATCTCCGCCGTCGCGCGCGTATTGGTGAACACGAGTGCGGTGCGGCCTTCTTCGATGGCGGCGAGCACCTGCGGCAGCAGCATCAGGCCGATCTGGCCCGACCAGGGAAATCGCTCGATTGTTTCGGGGTAGAGCGAGTCGACCGCGAGCGCCTTGGGCACATGTCCGCGAACGAGACGGCCCGGATTGGGCGCACCGAACGCATCGCTGCCGAGCAGCGTGTCACGCGCGGTGTCGAGGTTGCCCAGCGTCGCCGAGACACCCCAGGTCCGAACGGCGGGCCGAAAGCGGCGCAGGCGGGCGAGCGCAAGCTCGGTGAGCACGCCGCGCTTGCTCGCCATCAGCTCGTGCCATTCGTCGACGACGATGCACTGCAGGTCGGCGAAGAGCTTCGCCGAATCCTCGCGAGTGAGCAGCAGCGTCAGGCTTTCCGGTGTCGTGATCAGCGCGGTCGGCAGTCGGGTGCG
>JBDTQV010000212.1:0-4297 GCA_039932015.1 Gemmatimonadota bacterium
AGTGGATCGTCTACGAGGGCGGCCATGATGTCCCGCGCACCGCGCTGATCTCCGAGACGCTGAAATGGTTCGACAAATATCTCGGGCCGGTGCGGTGACCACTCCGGTTCCGCCGTCTCCGTCCATGGACGGAGTCGGCCGTTTGGCCAGCGCCCTCGCCGACCGGTACACCATCGAGCGCGAGCTGGGCCAGGGCGGTATGGCCACCGTCTATCTCGCGCAGGATTTGAAGCACGAACGCCAGGTCGCGGTCAAGGTGTTGCGCGAGGATCTCACCGCCTCGCTCGGCGGCGGCCGTTTCCTGCGCGAGATCAAGATCGCGGCCCAGCTACAGCACCCCAACATTCTCCCGCTGCTCGACTCGGGCGAAGCCGACGGCTTCCTCTTCTATGTGATGCCGTTTGTGGCGGGCCAGTCGCTGCGCGAGCGCCTCGCCCGCGAGGGTGAGCTGCCGGTGCACGAGGCGGTGCGACTCATTATCGAAGTGGTTGACGCACTGGCCCATGCGCATGAGCACGGGGTAGTGCATCGCGACATCAAGCCTGACAACGTGATGCTCTCGGGAAGGCATGCCCTGGTCACCGATTTCGGGGTGGCAAAGGCCATCAGCGAAGCCACCGGTCGCAACACCGTCACCACCCTCGGCGTCGCGGTCGGCACCCCGACCTACATGTCACCCGAGCAGGCTGCGGCCGATCCGCACATCGATCATCGCAGCGACATCTACGCCGTGGGCGTGATGGCGTACGAACTGCTTACCGGACAGCCGCCGTTCACGGGCGCCACACCACAGTCGGTGCTCGCCGCGCACGTCACTCAAGCGCCCGACCCGGTGGGGAATCGTCGCCCCGGTATGCCGGCAGGTCTCGACGCGGTGATCATGCGCTGCCTCGCCAAGCGCCCCGCTGATCGCTGGCAGACGGCGGACGAGCTGCATAACGCGCTCGAGGTCTTCGCCACGCCGTCGACCGGCATCACGCCTACGCAGACGCGTCCAACCTCCACCGTCGGCGGTAATCGACGAATGCTCTGGGCTGCCGGTGCCGCCGTCGTGCTCCTGGCCGCCACCTTCGGGATCTTGCGCGCGCGGCGTGGAGGCAGTGTGAACACGACCGCGCATGCGATTGCGGTGCTCCCCTTCGACAACACCAGTGGCGACAGCGCGCTCGATTATCTCGCCGACGGAATCGCCGACGACCTGCGCAGCGGAATCAAGGCCGCGATGCCGGCGATGAGCGTCAAGGCGCGAACGTCCTCCGCTCGCGCCAAGGGTCGCACGATTCACGAGGTCGCCGCGATGCTCGGCGTCGATCTCGTCCTGCAGGGAACCGTGCGGCGCGCCAGCGACAGTACGACCATCACGGTCGACCTGGTCACCGTCACCGACGAGACCTCCCTCTGGAGCGGCAAGTTCGTCCGGCCGACGGGGGCCAATCTTGCGGCGGTGCAGGACTCTATCACCACCGCGATCGCCGCGGCGCTCCACTATCACCGCGCAGCCGACGCGACCGATGTCCTCGCTCAACGCGGCACCAGGGACGAACAGGCCTACACATACTTTCTGCAGGGGATTTTCCGGTTCCGGCAATTCGACTTCGACGGAACCATCGGCTATCTCAAGCAGGCTGTCGCGCGCGATCCCGACTTTGCCCGCGCCCATGCGTGGCTCGCCATCGGGTATGCCTACATGGCGCTGGGGGGAATCGGGTCGCCGGATTCCACGCTTGATTTGGCCAAGGCCAGCGTCGAGCGAGCGGCCACGCTCGACGCCACCCTGGTCGACGTGAAGCGGGCCCGGGCGTCCATCCTGATCATGCAGATGCAATATTCCGAGGCGGAGCGGACCCTGGCGGAGCTGGCGAAGGCCGATTCGGACAACGTCGACCTGCGTTGGGATCATGCCATTGCATTGGGCCTGTGCGGGCGGGTAGGCGAGGCGCTTGCCGAACTGCAGTTGGCGACCAAACTGGACCCGTTCAACACCGCGCTCCTCACCGCCACCCAATACTTCCTCTATGCCATCGGCCGAAATCGCGACGCCATCGACGTGACCAGGCGACTGCTGCAACTCGACCCAGGGAGCGTCGCAGGGTATGGCAACCTCGGACTGGCCTACATCTTCGCCGGTCAGCCCGACAGTGCGGTTCGTGCAATGGAGCAGGCCGTCGCCTTGGACTCCACCGCCTTCGGCGGGCGCACCTTCACCATGCTCGGGTACGCGGCCGCCGGCCGTTGGCCTGACGCGGAGCGTGAACGCGAGGCGATCCTGCGACAACCGTTCAATTCACCCGACTTCCTTCGCGCCATGGCCGGCATCGCCTTCGGCGCCTACGACTCGGCCGCCGCCGCCGTCGCGCGATCGGTGGATCACAGGGAGCCGATGCTCAATGGTTACGCCTGGTCCTGCGAGCCGCTCTTCGATCCCATCAAAACCCACCCGGCCTTCATCGCCGCCGCCAAACAGGTTGGAGCGGCGATCTGTCCGGCCGTCGGCACCTGGCCGTTTCCCATCCGGCGGCACTAGGTGAGCGACGCCCTTAAGCGCCTTACCGCCGCGCTCGCCGACCGCTACGCCATCGAGCGCGAGCTCGGCGCGGGCGGCATGGCTACGGTATATCTCGCGCAAGACCTCAAGCACGATCGCAAGGTGGCGGTGAAAGTCCTGCGGCCCGAGCTTGCGGCCGTGATCGGCGCGGATCGGTTCCTGGCCGAGATCCGGACCACCGCGAACCTGCAGCATCCGCACATCCTGCCGCTCTTCGACTCAGGAGCGGTTCGCCTGGGTCAGCCCGGGCATGGGGATCCGGACGATGGCGGAATTGAGGGACCGCGGAGCGTGTTGTACTACGTGATGCCGTTCGTGCAGGGCGAATCGTTGCGCGATCGGCTCACGCGCGAGAAACAACTGCCGATTGGCGACGCCGTCCGCATTGCATCCGAGATGGCCAGCGCGCTCGATTACGCCCATCGCCACGGCGTGATCCATCGCGATATCAAGCCGGAAAACGTGATGCTGCACGACGGCAGCGCGCTGGTGGCCGATTTCGGGATCGCCATCGCCGCGAGTACTGCGGGCGGCCGGATGACCGAAACCGGAATGTCGCTGGGGACGCCGCAATACATGTCGCCCGAGCAGGCGATGGGGGAGCGCGAGCTCGACGCGCGCAGCGACATCTACGCGCTCGGCTGCGTGACGTTTGAGATGCTGGCGGGCGAACCCCCGTTCTCGGGTCCGACGGCGCAAGCGATCGTCGCGAAGATCATGACGGCCGACGCGCCGGAGCTCACCACCCTGCGCCGCACCGTGCCGGTGCACGTCGCCGATGCGGTGCACGTCGCACTGCAGAAGCTGCCGGCCGATCGGTTCGAGAGCGCGAAGGGATTCGCCGATGCGCTCGGTACCCCGGGATTGGCGGGCCGGCGGTCCGCGGCGGGCCGCGCAGTCACCGCGCCATCGCGAAGACTCGCCGCCTGGCTGGCCAATCCCTGGTCGTGGGGCATGGCCGCGATCGTCGCGGCACTGCTGCTCGTGATGCTGGCGCAGCGCCGCGCCGCCGGTACCCTGACCGACGTGCGATTCACGCAGCAGACGTACCGCCCGGAAGCGATCTTCACCGCGCGGTTCGCCCCCGACGGCAAGACCGTCGTCTTCAGTTCGACCGGCGCCAGCGGCACCGTTCCCCATTTGTACGTCATCCGCCCCGACTACCCCGAGCCACAGCCGCTCGGCCCGGACTCGACGCACCTGCTGGCGATCTCGTCGACCGGCACGCTGGCCGTTCTCACGGGTGCGGTCTACGCGAACCACCGCCTGTTCGAGGGCACCCTCGCCTCGCTGCCCCTCGGACCCGGGGCGCCGCGCGCGCTACTCGCCGGCGTTCGCGAGGCGGATTGGTCGCCTGATGGCAAGACACTCGCGATCATCCGCCGGGTCGACGACGTGGACCGGGTGGAGTATCCCATCGGCACGGTACTGGCTCGGTCGGCCGGATACTTCTCCGACATCCGCGTGTCGCCAACTGGGGACCAGGTGGCGCTCTTCGACCACCAATCCTTGCTCGACGATCGAGGCACCGCGGTGGTGCTGGATCGCACGGGCGGCGTGCTTGCCCGGTCGCGGGTGCACTGGGCGCTGGAAGGTCTGGCCTGGTCGCGGGACCATGGTGGCGTGGTGTTCACCGGCTCGACGGCGACGAACGGATCGTACACCGCGATGACCGCGTACTCGATGGACCTGCATGGCCGCCTGCAGCTGGCACTCGCCAGCGCTGGCGGCATCACACTGCAGGACATCTCG
>JBDTQV010000213.1:0-4281 GCA_039932015.1 Gemmatimonadota bacterium
ATCCTGCTCGCGCTCGCGGAGGCAGCCGAGCAACTCAGCGTCGGGCTCGCGGTCGCCGGTGAGCTGTCGGCCGGAGGGATGGCGCGCACGCGAGTGCTCTTGATCGTGTCGGCGCTCGGCATGCTGGTCTTCGTGAGTGCAGTGCTCGGCGCGACGGTGCTGCGCGGGCTGAGCGACGGGGCCATGATGGTCGTGCTGTCGTTTGGGCTCGCCGCGCTGCTCTATCTGGTAACCGAAGAGCTGCTGCGCGAGGCGCACGAGGAGCGCGAGACCACGCTGGGGACGGCCATGTTCTTCATTGGCTTCCTGGCGTTTCTCGTCATCGGCATGACGCTGGACTGACTGGAGCCCCGCAGCTCCGCGCGCTTCGTCGTCGTTCTCCCTCTACCGCAACCGCCGTCGCCTCAATGCGTCGAACTTCTGCTGCTGCTCGGGCGTGAGAATCTGCGTGAGCGCGGCCTGCGTGCGCGCCGTGACGCTATCGAGTCGCGGGCGCATCCCGCGCATGAGCGCGCCGGCTTCCTGCTGCTGCAGCCGGAGCAGACTGTCCACCTGCACCCGCTGCTCGGGCGCGAGGTCGAGCTCGCGCGCCAGCCGCGCCGAGAGCTGAAGTCGCGCCCGGGCGGGATCGAAGCGGTTGCGCGGTGCCGGCAACTGCATGACTCCCGGCGCCGCCCCGACGCGTTGGGGCCGCAACGCCCAGCGCTCGAGCGCCACGCCCCCCACCACGCCGAGCAGCAGCGTGACGAGCAGCAGCGCCGCTGCCATCACCGTTCCCCGGTCGAATCGAGCTTGCATGCTCATCGCGCCTCCGGTTCGGGATTCAGAACCGAATACAGAAATGCCTGCTGATCGGTGACGGAGAGCAGGTCGCTCGGTAGTGCGGCCCCCGCCGCCGTCGCCACCACTTCGTTCATGCCCGGCTCGTATGCATCGTCACTCGCGCCGTCCCCGCCACCGAACACGAGCCCGGCGCCGAGAAGCAGTGCCGCCGCGAGTCCTGCCGGCACCGCGACACGCGCCCACCGCGTGGCCGGAGTGCGCCACCCGGTCTTCGGCGCACGCGCGGCGATCCGGAACCGCGCCGCCGCCACGACGCGTGCTTCGAGCGCCGGCCAGTCGGTATTGCCTGGCGGCGACCCGAAGCGCATGCGCAGTACTTCCCGGAGCGCTTCTTCGGCCGGCTCGAGCGGACCCGCCGCGTCCGCGCTCGATCGTTCGTCATGCATCATGTAACTCCTTCCATGTAGCGAGCTCCGCGCGGAGCCGCTTTCGTGCGGCGTGCAGTGTCCAGCGCACCGTCGGTTCGGCAATGTCGAGCATGGCCGCCACTTCCGCGGTCGAGAATTCGTCGAGCTCGTGGAGTTGTACCACCAGGCGCTGGCGCTCACTGAGCTCGTCGAGCGCTTCGCCAATGCGCCGCTGCAGCTCGGCCTGCTCGACGCCATGCGACGGTGACTGTCCGCCGGCGACGACATCGTCACCGAGCGGCTCGGTGGTGCGGACCTGTCGCGCCGCGTGCGCGTTGTGGCTGCGGTTCACGACGATGCGGAAGAACCAGGGACCAAACGGGCGTGTGATGTCGAAGTCGTCAAGCCGGTCGAGCGCGGCGATGAAGCTGTCCTGGACAATATCTTCCGCGTCATGCGCATGGCCGAGCAGGCGATATGCGATGGCGAGCGCACGGCGCTGATAACGACGAACCAGCTCGCCGAACGCCTGTACGTCACCGCGACGTACTCGCTCGACGAGCTGGCCATCGTCCTCGCGCTCCATCCCTCGCGGGCTCAGTGTGTCCTACGGCTGGCGCGATGCCCGCGCGCGCATCCGTCCGCCTGCGCCCATCCGGTTTCCGGCACCCATCCGGCGGCCGGCTGCCATGTGCTGGCGCAGCAACGTGCGCTGGTCTGCCGTCAGCACGTCGTTCACTTCCTTGCGCTCCGCCTGCATGTTGTCGCGGAGTTGCTTCCGTGCCTCCGTGACCTCCGGATGCGCCTTGACGTATGCCTGGCGATCGTCCTGCATCTTCCGGCGCATCTCGGTCCGCTGCTCTGGCGTCAGCTTCTGCACGCTGTCGCGCGTGAGACCGTGGCGCATGGCGGAGTCGGGCCGGGCCGCGCGCATCCGGTCGAGCACCGGCCGGTTCTGATCCTGGTACTTCTGTTGAATGGCGTTGAGGCGTGTGACCTGCGCGTCGGTGAGCTGGAGCTCGCTGCGGATCGCGATCAGGTGCTGCACCATCGAGCCGGGCATGGCGCCCGGACGGCCGGCTTCGGCGCCGGGCTGGGGACGGGCGGGCTTCTGGCCGTATGCCGCGCTTCCCAACGGGAGGGCAAGCAGGGCGGCGACGGCAATGGCGCTGAGGCGGTTCATGTCGGTCTCCTGTAGGGTTCCGGCGGCCCGGTGGAACAGCCGCTCGTATGTGATACAGGCGGACCCGTGAAATCGTTTGGTGGAGCATAACCGCCGGGCTGGGATTGCGCGCCACGACTCTGTATTTGGTGATCGGCGCCACCGCTCGCACCGCTCGCGATCTGCCATCATCCCCCATGCCCGCCAGCCGAATCTTCCTGCTTTCGCCGGCCCACTGCGGCGGCAAGCGAGCCGGCTACCTCATGAACCCGCGGGCGCGCTTTCCCCTGGCCCAACGGATTCAGGCCGACGGGATCTCGCTGGGCGAGGCGTTCAGCTTTCTGAGCGGACTGTATTTTCGGGGCAAGCTCACGTATGCGCAGCGATTTTCTCTCCCGCCAGGTCCGGAGAGTGGCGTTCAGGTCATCACGTCGAATCGCGGGCTGCTGCCGGAAACGACGCGTATCGGAATCGAAGACCTGTACGCGTTCGGTGGTGTCGACATCGATGGGATCGATCCGCGCTATCGCGTGCCTCTGGCGCGCGATGCCGCGCGCGTCGCGGCGCTCGATGGCGGATCAGCCGAGGCAGTCCTGCTTGGGAGCGTGGCGACGGCCAAGTATGTGGAAGTGCTGCTCGAGGCGTTCGGCGAGCGGCTGCTGTTTCCCCGCGATTTTGTGGGTCGCGGAGACATGAGTCGCGGTGCGCTGCTGCTGCGCGCTGCACGAGATGAGCGTGAGCTCGACTATATCCCTGCCGCCGGCGCGGTGCGCAGCACGGCCCGCGCGCGATCTACGAGGAGCACGTCATGACCGGGACGACGACCCGCCGCACCCGCCTCCGAATTTCCGATACGCCGAACGCCACGCTCGAGCTCGATGGCCACTCGGTCGAGCTCACCAACCTCGACAAGGTGTTCTTCCCGGAGTGCGGCTACACCAAGCGTCACCTGCTGCAGTACTACGCCGACGTGTCGCGCTGGCTGCTGCCGCATCTCGCCGATCGGGGCATCACCATGAAGCGCTACCCGAACGGCATCGCCGGCAAGTGCTTCTTCATGAAGCGCACACCGTCATCGGCGCCTGACTGGCTCGAGACCTGCGAAGTGATGCACAAGTCGGCGAGTCTCATTGCCTTTCCCCTCGCCCAGAATCTCGCCTCGCTGCTCTGGATCGTGAACCTCGGCTGCATCGACCTCAACCAATGGTATGCACCGTGTGACGACGTCGACCGCCCGGACTGCCTGAACTTCGATCTTGATCCGGTCGCAGGCGCTACGTTCGCGCGCGTGCGCGAGACGGCATTGCTCGTCCGCGACGAGCTCGAAGCACTCGGCATGCGCCCCATCGCGAAGACCACCGGCTCGTCCGGTATTCACATTTACGTGCCGATCGTGCGGGGCCTGGTGCAGAAGCAAGTCTGGACCTTCGCAAAGGCGTTCGCCAAGCGGCTCGATGCGGAGCACCCCAAGCTCGTGACCGCGGAGTACCGCATCGCAAAGCGGCCGAAAGGCCGCGTGCTCGTGGACTACAACCAGAACGCCTGGGGCCGGACCCTCGCATCGGTGTATTCGGTGCGCCCGCTCCGGGACGCGACGGTGTCGACGCCGGTCACGTGGGAGGAAATAGAAAACGGCGTCGAGATCGGGGACTTCACGATAGAGAACGTGCCGGCTCGAGTCGCGAAGCTGGGCGATCTCTGGAAGCCGCTGCTGGCGGCGCGCGGCCGGTTCGACCTCAAAAAAGTCCTGTGAGTCTTCCATGAGTCTCCCACTCAAGTACCCGATCGAGCCGATGGAAGCCCGGAGCGTCGCCGAGCTCCCGGCAGGCAGGGGCTGGCAGTACGAGCCCAAGTGGGACGGCTTCCGCTGCGTTGCCTTCAAGGACGGCGCCACCGTGCAGATCCAGTCCAAGGCCGGAAAGCCCCTCG
>JBDTQV010000214.1:0-4280 GCA_039932015.1 Gemmatimonadota bacterium
AGCTGTTCGAGCTCGCGCCGTGGAAGGACGAGCTCACCGAATCGTACAGCCACGGCATGCGCCAGAAGCTGGTGATTGCGAGCGCGTTCGTGCACCGGCCCGAGCTGATCGTGGTCGACGAGCCAATGGTGGGGCTCGACCCGGTGGGCGCGCGAGTGCTGAAGGATCTGTTTCGCGCGTTCGTGCGCCGCGGCGGGACGGTGCTGATGAGCACCCACACGCTCGAGGTGGTCGAGGGGATGTGCGACGAGATCGTGATTCTCTCGGGTGGACGGATTGCGGCATCCGGCACCATGGCAGAGATCCGGGCGCAGTCCGCGGCGGGGGACGAGCCGCTGGAAGAGATTTTCCTCCGCCTGACCGGCGGGCGGCGCGCGCACGAGCTCGATGCCGTGCTCGATGCCTGACGCATCCGCGGCGGCGGCGCGCCCGCGCCAGCCGGGGATCTGGACCGTCCTCGCTCCCAAGTGGCGGAGCGCACGCGCCCGCAGCCGGGACGGACGCGGCGGGCCCGGGCGCCTGATCCTGTTCGGTCTGCTCGCCTGCGCCTTTGGCGCTGCGCTGTTCGGAATCGCCTTCCGCGTGCTCACGTATATCAACACGACTGCATTTGGACCGGCACTCGCCAGCCGTCTGCTCGGGCTCGTGCTGCTCTCGTTTTCGTCGATTCTGCTACTCTCGAGTCTGATAACGTCGCTGTCCACGTTCTTCCTCGCGAAGGACCTGGACGTGCTCGTAGCGGCGCCGTTGCACTGGTTTCGGTTGTACCTGGCGAAGCTGCTGGAGACTGCGGTGCATGCGTCGTGGATGATTGCGCTGCTCGCGGTGCCGGTGTTGGCCGCGTACGGCATCGTCTTCCATGGCGGCGCACTGTTTCCGCTCGTGGCGCTCGGTGCCTTCGTGCCGTTTGCAATTATCCTGACGGCGACCGGCGCCGCGGCCATGCTGCTCCTCGTGAACGTGATGCCGGCAAAGCGCGCGCGCGAGGTGTTGGGCGTGGTACTCATCGCCATCGCCGGTGGCGCCGTGCTCTTGCTCCGCGTGCTGCGACCGGAAGCGTTGATCACCTCCGGCGGCTACGAGCGAATTGCCGAGTTTCTGGCACACCGAACGGCGGCGAGCGCATACCTGCCGTCGGAGTGGGCGGCGAACCTGATCATGAACTGGCTGCAACGCGTCGCAGATCCGCTGCCAATCGCATTGTTGTATACGACGGCGGCCGCGTTCGTGATCATGGGTGGCTGGTTGCACGGGCGCCTCTTCCGCGCCGGATTCAGTCTGGCGCAGGAAAAGGTCGAGCGGGCCGGCGCGCCGCGCTGGTGGTCGCGGGCGGGCCATGCGGTGCTCCGCGTCCTGCCGGTGGCGCGGCGGGAGCTATTGCTGAAGGACGTGCGGCTCTTCTTCCGCGACCCGACGCAATGGGGCCAGCTCATTCTGCTCTCGCTGCTGGTAGCGGTATACATCTTCAATATCCGTGCGCTGCCGATTTTCAGCGGACGCCAGGTTCCGTTCTTCATCGTCACGATGATCGTCTTCGTCAATGTCGGCCTTACTGGTTTCGTGCTCGCCGCGGTCGCCGCGCGCTTCGTGTTTCCGGCAGTCTCGCTCGAGGGGCGTCAGATGTGGCTGCTACGCTCGAGTCCACTCGACATGCGCTCGCTGCTCTGGAGCAAGTACGGAATGACGACCGCGCCGCTGCTCGTGCTCGGCGTGACGCTCACAGCGGTCACCGGCATCCTGCTGGGTGCGTCGGCCACGATCATGGTGCTCAGCATCGGCACCATCGCGGCCTTCACCGTCGCGGCGAGCGCGATGGCCCTGAGCTTCGGCGTGCTGTTTCCGCAATACGAATCAGAAAATGCCGCCCAGATTCCGACCAGCTTCGGCGGCCTGGCGTATATGCTCGCGGCCGTCAGCCTCCTCGGCCTCATTCTGACCATCGAGGCGGTGCCAATTGCGTCGTACCTGCGCGCCCACCGCGCCGGCGAGGTGGTTGGTTCGCCCCTGGAGCTGGTGCTCGCGGTGGCCGCGGTGCTGGCACTCTGCGCCGGAGCCACGGCGGTATCACTCCGGCTCGGGCTACGCCGAATGGTCGAGCTCGATTCCTAGTTCGTTCCCGCCCCTGACCCTGTTCGTTTCGCCGTCACACGCGTAATCCGGGTCCCGGCGCTCGCCGGACTCTCCACCACCTTGGGCTCGCTGAAACGTCCTCTCCCATCCAGGGCGAGGACGAGCCACCCAAGGAGGTTCCCATGCTGGGTCGTACCCTGCCGCCGGCGCTCCTGCTGGTCCTGCTCGCCGCCTGTACCGATCGTACGCCGCCAACCGCAGAGTCGGAACCGCTGGCTGCTGCGCCCGCGGCGCGCTCCGCTCCGTCACTGTCCGCCGGCGAGCGCGGTGACGAAGCGCGTATGGAAGTGCTGGCGCGCCGAGTCGCGCGCGCGCTGGCGGAGCCCGAATTCCGTGCGTACGTGAAGGCGGAGCTCGATCGTTCGCCGTTCACCGAGCACAAGGTGTCGTTCCAGCGCTTTCTCAAGGCCAACGGCGGCCGCGCACTCCGGGCCCTTGCCGAGGCCGGCAAGGAGCCGGATAGCGCAGTCTCGGCCGACGCGGACGCGGCGATCCCGCTCGAGATGTACATGCCGGTGCCGGCTCACCGGGCGGCGTGGACCGGCGACGCCAACCTGCTCGTCGCGACGGCCATCCTGGATCGCGAGGCACCGATCGCATTCGGCCTCGATGGCAAGCGTGTGACTCTCGATCCCCGCCAGCCGCCCGCGACACCGGTGCTCGCCATCGTGCCGGTCGAGACCGACTTCGACCGTACCCCCATCGGCCGTGCGACCTGCACGGTCTGTGACGGCGGTTCGGGCGGTGACACGGGCGGCGGTAGCGGCGGCGACGCTGGCGGAACGCCCCCGCCATCGGGCGGAATTACGCCGAGCGCAGGTCCGACACCGGGCCTCTACCTCTCGTATGCGCAGTTTGCGGGAGACTTTGAAGGTTGGTTGAAGGGTGACCCCGAGTTTGAGATCCACATCATGGGGCCGGCGTCCGCAACCGATACGACGCTCGTGTCATTTCAGTGTGTCGGCGAGAAGGCACCGTCCGGATACACCTGGGACATGAACAACCTGACCTGGAGCGGCTCGCAGCTGCTGTTCTCAACTGCGCAGATGGATGCCTACAACGCGGTGTATCCGGGCAAGGCCTACGTGATCTTCGCGCTGGAAGACGACGACACCGCCTGCGGGATCCGCACCGACAGCGACCGCGGAAACGCCTTGCTCAAGGCGCTGAGCGCCGCGTACAACGAATACAAGGGCGCGAAGGATGCCGCGGGCGGCCCGCTCAATGCCACGCGAATCATCCAGGCCGCGCGGACCGGCGTCAAGTTCTTCTCCAACCTCTACAGCTTTCTGCGGTCGAACGACGACATCGTCGGCATCGCAGTGTCAGACGCAGTGCGCGGCACGTACAACCCGGCCACCAACTGGACGGTGCTCGACAAGGATCTTCATCAGAACGGCGCGTTCCGGCTGGAAATGAAGTAGCAGGAGAGCGAAGCGGAGCCGGAACCGGGCGGGGGCGTCCAGCCCCCGCTCACCTTTCCCCTGGAGGAAATGTGCGGATCAACCTCATTGCACTGCTCGTCGCATCGGCGACCGTCGCGATGCCGGCCGGAGCACAGGCGCCACATTGGAGAATCGGCGCCGAATATGGAGAGAGCCGAATCTCCGGAACTACGCGCGGGATCACGGTAGATGCACTGGCGTCATTCACACCGTACCGGCCCACCAGCGGTGCCCTCCGCATGGAGCGGGGCGGTGACCGGATGCGCGTCGGCTTCGCGGTCCTGTACGCCGAAGCACTGGTCGCGCTCACCGCGCTCGAGGCGCTGGTGCTCGCGACCGGTGCACCACTCACGCTGCTCGAATTCTCGCCGACGGTTTCGATGCGGGTTTCGCGACTGGGCACCGCCGCCACCCTGAGAGCCGAAGCGGGTCCCGTGCTCGATCGCTGGACGTGGAGCGCCGGCGAGCCGCGGACGCGCGTGGGCGCGATGGCGGGCGCCGCGATTGAAACGCACCTGGGCGAACGAATTGCTGGTGTCGTTCGTGTCGGTGTCGCGGTAACGGGATCGGTGTTCAACCAGGAGGATCTGCCCGAGGGGTTCGCGAGTCGAGCCAGTTGGCGGCGGAGCGTCGCGCTAGGGCTGCAGCTACTGCGCTAGGTCACCCGCCCGGAATCGATTGCCCGTGGCAGGTGGTGCACATTCG
>JBDTQV010000215.1:0-4276 GCA_039932015.1 Gemmatimonadota bacterium
GGTCAGCTCCGGCTGAGCACCAGCAGCGCGAGCCGCTTCTCGGCCGCGAGCTCGCGCGGGCCGCCGCCGCGGTTCTGGCCCACGTCGACGCTGAATGCGGTCTGGCCTTTCCGGAACGTGATCTGACCGCCGGAGTGGAACGCCTCGTCACCAATCCCCGTGAGCGGGGTGGCGCCGTCGTTCCGCCCGGCCTGCTCGGTCCGGTACTGCGCGAACAGGTTCGCCGCGCCGTTCCCCATCTCGAACCGAATGACCCTCACCTCGGTCCCGTAGAAGCAGATCTCGGCATGCCCCGTCCGCCCGGGCAAAGGCATTGCCAGCTCCTGCCGGCGCCCCACGGGCACCGCTGCACCGAGGGCGGCGGCGGCCTCCTCCTGCGTGATCAGACTGCAGACCGGCGCGGGTGCCGGACGCGTCGCTCCGAGCGCCAGCAACGCCGACAACTCCAGAAATATTCTCATGGCGCAGCCTCTTCCAAATCGGGTGGGTGAACCGGGTATATAAGGCCCGGACCTGCGGGAGTCCACTCAGTGGCGGGAGATCAGTCGCCGGCCGGTGAGCCGACTCGGAAACCCCAGGATGATGTCAGCGGAACGTGGCAACGTCAGCGAGCGGCTTCCGCTCGAGCCTGGGCACTCGCGCATCCGGCGCCGGATACCCGGTGACGATCAGCATCACCGGACGCTCCGTGTCGGGCCGGCCGAGCAGGTCGCGGAGAAACCCCATCGGATTCGGCGTGTGCGTGAGGGCGACAAGGCCGGCGGCATGCAGCGCGCTGAGCAGAAACCCCATGGCGATCCCCACCGATTCGCTCACGTAGTAGTGCGGCCGGCGGGACCCGTCGGGCATCAGGTGGTAGCGCTGCGCGAACACCGCGATCAGCGCGGGCGCCGTCTCCAGATACGGTTTCACCGCGTCGGTACCGAGCGGCGCCAGCGCCTCGAGCCATTCGGCCGGTGCCGTTGCGTAGAACGCCTGCTCCTCCCGCTCGGCCGCAACCCGCAGCTCCCGCTTGAGTCCGGAGTCGCGCACCACCACGAAATGCCACGGCTGCTGGTGCGCGCCGCTCGGCGCCGTGCCGGCCGTCCGAAGGCAGTCCTCCAGCACCCCCTCTGGAATCGGCCGGTCACTGAAGTGCCGCGTCGTCCGCCTACGGTTCATCTCGGCGTAGAACGCGGCGGCGCGAGCCTGCATTTCGGCGGGAGCGTATTCGCGGTAGGTCGAGAGCGGCTCGAAACCGGCTGAATCAGGAATTGGAACCGCCTTTCGCATGGACGCGACCGCGGCAGCGGTCGCCTGGTTTCCGTGGTGGCGAATGTACCGCGAAACGGGGCCTCCGGAATGGCCGATCATGAGCCCTGATCGGCTCCGGTTGCGCTTCTCAGGTCAGACCAGCTCGTCCACCCACTCCGGAGCCCATCATGCGTGCACTGCTTCCGATCGCATTCCTTGCCGCCGTAACCGCCTGCGGGGGCGGCACGACCACTCCGTCCAATACGACTCGGGCGGGCATTTACGTCACCAACCCGGGGAACGGTTCGATTACGGTCTATCCGCTCGGCGCGACCGGAAACGTCGCACCGAGCCGGACGATCGCCGGGACCGCCACCGGGCTCTCGCTGCCGCTCGGAATCGGACTCGATACCCACGGCAACCTCTATGTTGCCAACCGAACAGGATCGACCGTGACGGTGTACGCTGACACGGCGAGCGGCAATGTCGCGCCGAAGCGCATCCTGCAGGCGACCGGCATGGGTTCGCCGGAAGGCCTCATCGTCGGTGCCGGTGGCGATCTGTTCGTCTCGGCCTGTCCCGGCTGCGGGCAGGGCGCCGGCGGCGTTGCCGCGGTCTTCCATTTCCCGAACAATGCGACCGCGAGCGACTATTCGCTGGCCGGCAACAACACCGGCTTCACCGCGCCCAGCGGTGTGGCCATCGACAACGCCAACAATCTGATCGTGCAGAATGCGTTCGGCGGAAACGTGAGCGTCTTCGCGCCGGGAGCGCAGGGGAACACGCTGCCGCTGCGATCGTTCTCACCGGGCGCGTCCAGAAACGTCCAGAGCGTCGCGTATGGCAGCAACAGCATCCTGCTCGGTATTCCCGGCGCGGGGATCGAGCTCTATCCGGTCACGGCCACTGGCACGCCGAGCCCAGCGGCGACGCTTCCCCCCTCGGGACCCCTGACGATCACCTACCCGGCAGCGATGTTCGTCGACGTGTCGGTGCCGCAGCCGGTGATTTATCTCGTCGACTTCGGCGCGGCCGCCATCCGCATCATCCAGACTGCCGGAACGGCGCCGAACCTCACCGTCGCGAGCGTGACGAGTATTGCCGGCGCAGCGACCGGACTGAACCAGCCGATCGGCATTGCCGTCGTGCACTGACGCCCTCGGTGACGCCGGCCGAGTGACCAGCCGTCTGTGCACGCGCAGTCAACGCTCTGCCGGCTGCTGATACACCCCGATCACGTTCCCGCCCGGATCCCGAAACCGGGCGGTGATCTCCGGCGCATCCGCGCCGATCGGCTGGGTCACCGTCCCGCCATGACGCGCGATCGTCTCCAGCGTGGCCGCCGCGTCGTCCACCATGATGTAGAGCATGAGCCCGGGCTGGTCGCCGGCGGGGCGGCCGCTCACCCACGTCCCGCTCACCTGGCCGGTCGCGTCGTCGAATGCGGTGTGTCCGTCACCCCGCGTCCGGAGCTTCCAGCCAAACACGTCACGGTAGAAATGCGCCGACGACGCGATGTCGGTCGCGGGCAATTCGACGTAGCAGATTTTCCCATGAGACGGTGATGGCGGCATGCGGATCTCCGGGGCGCGTATTCGCGGTAGGTCGAGAGCGGCTCGAAACCGGTTGAGTCAGGAATTAAATCCGCCTTTCGCGTGAAGGCACGAGCGGCTGCGGTCGCGTTCGCGCGCATCCGCCGATCGGCTGCGTCACCGTCCCGCCCTGTCGCAGCGTCGAATGCCGCTTGTCGGTCGCGGCGCGTCCGGAGCTTGCCGGGAATCTGCAGAGCCAGTCTATCAGCCCGCAAGGCGACCCCGGCCGAGCTCCTCACAGATCGCTCCGACACTTTTCCTCGCGTATCGGCGTAATTGTGTGGTACGCGACGGCGTCGACATTAGCCCAGTATCCCGAACTCACCGACGAGAACACCCCACCCAACGCGCGTCCGCGGATTCGGCGCGCCGTCGCTCCGCACACGTCGAACGCCTCACGGAAGAGTACAAATGAGACGGCGGGTACTACTTGGGGTGATGCTGGCTGCCGGCGCTGTCATCGTGCAGCCGAAGGTGGCATTGGCGCAGCGCGACATCGCATTCGTCGATGTGTCCGTCTTGCCGATGGGGAAGGCGGAGGAGGTTCACTCTCATCAGACCGTGCTGGTTCGTCGCGGAATGATTCTCAGGATCGGCCGCGTTGACAGCATCCACCTCGCCCCCGGTACGCATCGCATTGACGGGCGCGGCAGGTTTTTAGTGCCTGGACTCGCCGACATGCACACGCATGACGATGATCCCGCCGACGTGCCACTCTTCCTCGCGAACGGCGTGACGACGACGCTGCACATGGGCGGGTCGTCGGTGTGGTATCGACGTAGCTTGCGCGCGAATATCGCAGCAGGTCGGGCAATCGCACCGTATCCCTTGAGTGCACTGTTGGTTGACGGTCCGGGGGACGCAGGCGGCGTTGGAGTTGTGCCCGCCTCACCGGCGGAAGCACGGCGGGTGGTCGCCGAGGCGCGATCCAAGGGGTACGACTACATCAAGATCTACAGTCGCGTGCAGCCCGATATTTTCGACGCGGTCATGAGTGAAGCGGCGCGTGTCAACATCACGGTGACGGGTCACGTGGTGCGATCGGTGGGACTCGCGAGGAGCCTCACGAGCGGCGAGCGAATGCTGGCGCACGGCGAAGAGTACCTGACGGTGTTCGATGACGACGATCATCCCGACTCAACGAAGATTCCGGAGCTCGTTCGCCTGACGATTGCGACACACGCGTGGGTGACGCCCAACCTGATGGGCATCCAGCGCATCGCTGAGCAGTGGGGAAAGGGCGACAGTGTTGTCGAAGGATGGTTGGCGACCGCGGACGCGCACTTGATGCGGCCGGGGCTGCGTGAGAAGTGGCGATCGAAGGGGTTCACGCGGCTTAAAGGAACCTATGACGCGCAAGCCGGCTTTGTCAGGCAACTGGTACCGGCGTTGTATCGCGCGGGTGTGCCGCTGCTTGCGGGTACCGACACGCCAGACCTTGCAGGATCCGA
>JBDTQV010000216.1:0-4273 GCA_039932015.1 Gemmatimonadota bacterium
GAACACCACCAGCGCCATCGCGGCCGGCACCATCCAGATCGCGTGCCAGTCGTGCGTGGTCGCATCGATCTTCCAGTGATCCACCACCGCACCCGACGCGAACGCGCCGACGAAGTAGCCGAGTCCGTTGGTCACGAAGTTGATGAACCCCTGCGCCGCCGCGCGCACCTTCACGCCCGCCTTCTCGTCGGTGTAGATCTGGCCGCCCACAAAGAAGAAGTCGTAGCAGATGCCGTGCAGCAGAATGCCGATGTAGATGAGCCACATGCCGGCGCCCGCGTTGCCGTTGCTGAACGCGAAGTAGCGCAGCGCCCACGCGAGCATGCCGCCCAGCATGATGCCCTTGATGCCAAACCGGCGGAGTGCCAGCGGCAGGAGCAGCATGAAGAAGAACTCGGACATCTGGCCGAACGTCTGGATGAATGCCGGCTCCGGCACGTGGATCTCGTTCAGGAACGCGTTTGTCCACGTGTAGTAGAACTGGAGCGGAATGCAGAGCAGGAACGACCCGATCACGAAAATCAGGAACGAGCGGTCGCGCAGGAGGCTGAGCGCGTCGAGGCCAAAAGCGTCGCGGGTGTTGAACGGCGTGCCCGCCGCCTTGGGCGGCGTGTGCGGGAGTGCCAGCGAGAAGAGGCCGAGCAGCACCGAGCCCACCGCGGCGACGCGCATCGGGAGCGCCAGCGCATCCGCGTGCAGCGCGCGCCCGATCACGATGCCCGCCACGATCCAGCCGAGGGTGCCGAGCACCCGGATTTTGGGAAAGTCGCGCGCGGGGTCTTCTATATGATGGAAGGAGATCGAGTTGGTGAGCGAGAGCGTCGGCATGTAGCAGAGCGCGTAGAGGATCAGCGCAGGGTAGAACGTGCCGAACGTCGTGAGGGTCGAGACCCACCAGAGCAGCACGCCGCCCACCAGGTGCAGCACGGCCAGCAGCTTTTCCGTCGCAAAGAACCGGTCGGCCACCATGCCCATGAAGAATGGCGTCACCAGCGCCGCGACCGCCGTGGCACCATACGCGAGACCGATCTGCCGCCCGGTGAAGTGCAGTGTCTCGTTCAGGTAGGTGCCCATCGTGACGAACCACGCGCCCCAGATGAAGTACTGCAGGAACATCATCACCGAGAGACGGACGCGGGTGCCGCTCACGGCAGCACCCGGATACGCATGTTGCGAATGGACAGCTCGCCGTCGTGATCACCCTGGATGCCGAGCACGCCCTTCGCGGCTCGGCCGTAGTTGGGCCACGCGCTGAACTTGCTGGCCTTCACCTTCGCGGTCCAATCGGCGCCGCCCATCTCGTACTCGACCACCTTCTGCCCGTTGAGCCAGTGCTCGATGTGGGCGCCGCGTGCAACGATGCGCGATGAGTTCCATTCGCCACCCGGCTTCACCACGCCCGCCGGCGGCGCGTACAGCCCGTACGCGGCTGCGGCCGACGTGAGGCGGTTCTTTCCGTCCGGATGCCCCGCGTCGTCCAGCAGCTGGTACTCGGGCGCGGTCCAGTAGATGTGATCGTACTCTTCGGTGCCACGGTAGAAGACGCCCGCGTTCCCGCCCGGCGCCAGCTTCCAGTCGAACTCGAGCTCGAAATTGCCGAACTGCTCACGCGAGACGAGGTCCTCGCTGCTGCCGGTCTTGGTGACGACGCCGTTGGCGACGGTCCAGCCGCCCGGCACTGTGTTCGTCCTGTATCCGCGCCACTGCGCCAGTGAAGATCCCTCAAACAACGAATGCCAGCCGCCTGCCATTGCATTGGCCGTCATGCCGCCGTCTCCTTCCGGGGCAGCCGCTCGCGTGTTCCGTGCGCAGCCGAGGGTGATGGTGAGCAGGCCAGCCAGACAGACTCCCGCGGCGCGGGATGCCGTACGAAGCGTCATCGTCGTCTCTTGTCTTGGTCGTCAGGGGGGTTGGGGGGTGCCGCCGGGTGGCGGGCCTTGGTGCAGAATACGGTTTCGGGGCGCGGAGCGAAAGGCCGGGGCGGAAGGTTTTACCGCAGAGACGCGGAGGGTTTCGGGGGGCGCACGGAGCGTGAAGGATAGAGAACAAAAAAAGTTTGTGTGGTCTCATGCATGGAGCGCCGGCCGCCAGGCCGACACCGCGGTCTTTTCGTTTTCCTTGAGCCCTCCGCGTCTCTGCGGTAAAAACGCTGCAGAGATGATGGCTAGCGCGCAGATGCGCCGGACGCGGGAGCGCCGGACGGCACACCGCCGGTCACCGGTGCGTTCGGTCGATAGTGAACGTCGAGCGCGCGGAGGCGTTGCTCGTGCATCGGGAGGCGCGCGCTGAAGTCTGCGAAGCTTCGCCCGGTGGCGGGCGTCCAGAGAACCTCCGCCAGCGCGGCCATTCGCGGAAGCGCCATGTACTCGACCTGTTTCGGGTCGCGGAGGTATTCCGTCCAGATCTGGCCCTGCGCTCCGAGAATGTGCTTCGCGAAGCGCGGCTCGAGCGTGGCCGGAGTCGGCTCGTAGGCGTACACGGTGTCGAGCGGCAGGTAGCCGCCGATCGCGAGTGGTTCGTCGGCCGTGTTGCGCGACTGGTAGTAGTCGAAGTAGGTGTGGCTCGTCGGCGCCATGACGACATCGTGACCGTCGCGCGCCGCAGCGATGCCGCCGCTGATTCCGCGCCAGGACATTACCACCGCGTTCGGCGCCAGCCCGCCTTCCAGTATCTCGTCCCAGCCGATCATGCGGCGGTGATGCGCCGTAAGGAACGCGTCCATCTGCCGGTTGAACCACCCCTGCAGCTCGTTTTCCGTCGTGAGCCCCAACTCGCGCATCCGGCTTTGCGCAAACGCGCTGTGCTGCCACTGCACCTTGGGTGCTTCGTCGCCGCCAATGTGGATATAGCGTCCGGGAAACAACTCCATCACTTCGCTCAGTACGTCCTTCATGAACGACACCGAGAAATCGCTCGGCTTCAGAATGTTCTCGCTCACTCCCCAGATGGTCAGCACGTCCAGTGTATCGCCCAGGACGCCGAGCTCCGGATATGCGGCGATCGCCGCCTGCGCATGGCCCGGCATCTCGATCTCGGGTACGATGTTCACGAACCGCTCGCGCGCGTACGCCACGACCTCGCGCACGTCGGCCTGGGTGTAGAAGCCGCCGTACCGTTCATGGTCGTACACCTGCTTCGACGTATCTGCGCTATACGGCCCGACCAGCGTCTGCTTCCGCCACGCACCCACATCGGTCAGACGCGGATACTTTCGGATTTGCAGTCGCCAGCCCTGATCGTCGGTCAGGTGCCAGTGGAACGAGTTCATCTTGTGCAGCGCGAGGAGGTCGATGTACTTGAGCACGAACTCCTTCGGCATGAAGTGGCGGGCGACGTCGAGGTGCATGCCGCGCCAGCCGTAGCGCGGCATGTCCTCGATGGTGACCGCCGGCATGGTCCAGCGCACATCGCCGACCGGCGCTTCACGGAGGATATCGGGCGGGAGCAGCTGGCGAATCGTCTGCACTCCATGAAAGAGCCCGGCCGGCTCTGCTGCCCGAATCGTCACGACGCCCGCGCGTACATCCAGACGGTACCCTTCAACTCCCAGCCGGCGCAGCGTCGTGTCGCGCCGCAGCACGATGCGATTGCCGGCGGGCGTGCCGCGGGTGCGAACCGCGAGGTTGAATCCGGTGGCAGGCTCCAGATAGCGTACGAGCTGGCGTGCAACGCCGGCGCTGGGCGCATCGGCCCAGACGACCGTCTCATTCGTGAGGGTGAAGTGGCCGGCATGCTGCACGACCGACTGCGGCTTGGGAATCACCGATATGGAATTCGGAACGTTTGGCTCCTGCGCCAGCAACGTGGATGCGCCGGACAGCATTGCAACCACGAGCGTGATCCGATTCCAGCGTGCGAGTACGCGCATCGTCTGCTTCCAGCGTAATAGTCCGTGCATCGGCCGGTTCCAGCGTACCAGTTTGTCCATCGGCGGGTTCCAGAGTACCAGTCCGCGCATCGGTGGGTTCCAGCGTACCCCTTTGAGCATCGATTCCCTCGAGAGCGCCGGCGGGATCATCGCCCGTTTCCAGTCAGCCATTATATCACCCCATTCGTGTTGCCGGCGGGCCGGCGCACGTGACGAAAAAGTCGGCTCGGCCCGCGGCCTCGGGAAAGGCCGCGCGATAATCCTGCATCCATCGTTCACAGAAGTCAGCGGCGGCTTCGTCCGGAACGAGCGCCCACACGCTGCCGCCAAACCCCGCACCGAACGCGGATGCGGCCACCGCGCCAAACTCGCGCGCACTCGCGGCAAGCGCGATCGTCTCCGGAA
>JBDTQV010000217.1:0-4272 GCA_039932015.1 Gemmatimonadota bacterium
TGCTCATTCGCCGCGGCGCCGTGATTCTCGGCCAGATCGACGTCGACAGTGACGTACCGGATCCGTTTGCGCCCGAGGAAGAAGCCGAGGTGAGGAAGGTCGCCGACGCACTGGCGGTGCTGTTGTAGTTGCAGGCCTGGTCTCCCTCCCGGTTCGCCGTTCCACTCCCGGACGGCCATCGCTTCCCGATCCAGAAATACGCCGCGATCCGCGAAGGCGTGGTGCGTCGCGGATTGCTCGCCGCCACGGACATTCACGACCCTGAGCGGCTCGAGCGCTGGGCCCTGACCCAGGTGCATACCGCGCGATACACCGACGCGATTCTCGAAGGCACGCTGG
This sequence comes from Gemmatimonadota bacterium, assembly GCA_039932015.1. Lineage (GTDB taxonomy): Bacteria > Gemmatimonadota > Gemmatimonadetes > Gemmatimonadales > GWC2-71-9 > JAICUF01. The sequence continues at coordinate 340 of JBDTQV010000217.1, forward strand.
CGCCTCTCGAAGTGCGGCGACTTGGCTTTCCCTGGAGCCCCGAGCTGCGCGAACGGTCGCTCCGCACGGCCCAGGGCACCATCGAGGCGGCGCGCGCGGCGCTCGACTGCGGGGCGGGCATCAACCTCGCGGGCGGCACGCACCACGCCTTTGCCGATCATGGCGAGGGCTTCTGTGTGTTCAACGATGTGGCGCTCGCGGTCCGGCTGCTGCAGCGCGAGGGCCGGCTACGCCGGGTTGCCATCGTCGACCTTGACGTGCACCAGGGGAACGGTACTGCATCGATCTTTGCGGGAGATGCCGACGTATTCACCTTTTCGATGCATGGCGCGCGCAACTTCCCGTTCCGGAAAGAGGCGAGCTGCCTCGATGTCGAGCTCGAAGATCGCTGTGACGATGCGACCTACCTGGCACTCCTCGACCGCCACGTCGATCGCGTGCTGGATGCGGCGCAGGCGGAGCTCGTGATCTACCTTGCCGGAGCCGATCCATTCGCCGGCGATCGGTTCGGCCGCCTCGGCATGTCCATGGATGGACTCCGCGCACGCGACCGGCGCGTCTTCGCGGCGTGCCGGCAACGAGGCTTGCCGGTCGTGCTCACGCTCGCCGGCGGATATGCACCTGATATCGCGGACATCGTCGCCATTCACGCCAACACGGTCGAGGAGCTCCTGAAGAGTCATGGCTGAACGGACCACCATGCGGAGCGTCAACGGCGTGTCGCTCTTCGAGCGCCGCGTGGGAGAGGGCCCGGAAGTAGTCGTGCTGCACGGCGGTCCCGGCGCCCACCACGACTATCTCCTTCCCGCATTCGACGCGCTGGCCCACGGGCGCACCCTCATCTACTACGACCAGCGTGGCGGCGGCCGCTCACCGGTGCCGCGCGAGGTTGCCGTCGGCTGGCGCGAGCAGGTGATGGACCTGGAGTCGCTCCGCATTGCCTGGGGTCTCGATCAGCTCGTCATCGCCGGCTATTCCTGGGGCGCGCTCCTCGCGATGCTCTATGCGATCGAGTATCCCAGCCGAGTGACCCGGATGGCGCTCGTGTCACCCGCCCCGGCGTGGCGCGGCATGCGCGATCGGTTCGAGGCCGAGTTCGCGCGCCGAAACCTCGACCCGTCGCTGCAGGAGGCGCGAAGGGTGCTGCGAGAAAGCGGCCTCCGGGAGCGGGATCCCGCAGCGTACGCGCAGCAGCTGTTCGAGCTCAGCGTGGTCCCCTACTTCGCCGATCCTTCCCGCGCGCGCGACCTGACCCCCTTCCGGGTGACCGGCCGCACCCAGCAGGAAGTCTGGGCCAGTCTGGGCAACTTCGACCTCCGGCCGGCCCTCACCAGGCTCTCGATCCCCGCGATCGTCCTCCACGGCGACGCCGATCCGATCCCGCTCGAAAATGCCCGCGCCATCGCCGACGCGCTGCACGCGCCCCTGCACGAACTGGCCCAGTGCGGGCACGTCCCGTATATCGAGGCGTTCGACGCGTTCGAGTCCCTCCTGGACGGTTTTCTGTAATTAGCTTGCGTCATGGCAGACGCGCGCCCTACTCCGTTCGACCTGGTCTTTCCCTCACTGGCGGAGGAACGCTTTCCCGCGATCGAGGCAGCGGTGCTCGCGGGCAATTCAGACCCCCGCGACCGGGACGCCTTCCTGATGCTCCGGGAAGTGGTTCAGCTCGTGCGCGATCTGCGGCCCGATGAAGGGGTCGGCGAAGGGATGGACCAGCTCGTGGCGCTCGTGCACCACGTCTGGCTCTTCTGGCGGGCCGGTACTCCAACGCTCACACTGACGCTTCCCGAAACCACCGCGCTGGTTGCCCCCGCGCCACCGCCGGACATCGAAGGCGACACGCCGCCCGCATGGTACGCGCAACTCCCCGAGCGCCGGATCTGGGCCGAGGTCGTGCCCGGTTCGGCCCACGAACCGCTCGATGGGTGTTTCATCGCGCGCGCTGGGGATGACACACTGCGGGTGCTCGGCGTGTTTGGCATGCGGCCGGATCGAATGGGATTCAGCGTGGTCGAGGCCGCCGGGGCGCGCCCGCGAGCGCTCGGGCGGGAGGATGCATCGCCGCTCTTTCAGTCGGTGATGCCGGGCGGTGCGCGGGCCGGTCTCGCTTCGATCGTCGGCACGGAGGAACTGCTCGAGCTCGGCTGGCGCGCACACATGATTGCCGCCGCACACTCGGCTACGGCCCGGTCCGGAGCGGCGCCCGAGTGATCAACGACAGCCTCACGGACTTTCTCGACAGGAAGGCGATTGCGAGCGTGCTCCGCCAGATCGCGGGCCTGCTCGAGCTCCGGGGCGAGAACGCGTTTCGCGTGCGGGCATTCGAGACGGCCGCGCGCACAATGGGCACCTTCACCGGCGATCTGCGCCAGGCCATCGCCGACGGATCACTCGCCAGGATCCGCGGAATTGGCCCGGTCACGCTCGGCATCGTCACCGAGCTTGCGGAGACCGGTCGCGCGTCGATGCTCGAGCAGCTGCGCGCCGACGTGCCGGCGGGACTTGTCGAGATGGTCGAGGGCTCGGGACTGGGCGTCGCGAAGATTCGCCAGGTGCATGAGATCCTCGGCGTCGACTCATTGCCCGAGCTCGAGGCCGCGGCGCGCGATGGCCGGCTGGCCACACTGCCCCGCTTCGGGCCCAAGACCGCCGCGAATGTGCTGAAGACCATCGCGTTCCGCCGCCAGGCGAGCGCATTTCAGCTCATGCACCACGCGGCGGATGAAGCCGAGTCGTTGCGCGCCGCGCTCGCGCGCCTGCCCGGCGTAAACGCGGCGTATGTCGCAGGCGAGGTGCGGCGCCGCTCCGAAGTCGTCCGTGAGCTGGTCGTGGTCGTCATCGCGGAGGTGGCACCGGCGCTGCTGTTCCGCCGCCTGACCGAAATGCCTGGCGTACATGAATTCTCCGGGCAGGACGAGCGCCGTGTCACGCTGCGCTTTGCCGGCGGCGGGACGGCGCAGGTGATCGTGACGACCGCGGTGAACGCCGGGGCCGTGCTGGTGCAGGCGACGGGGAGCAATGCCCACGTGCGCGAGCTCGCGACACACGCGACCGCACGGGGATACAGCTTGCACGGCGCGGCGCTCTGGCACGGAAGCGAGTTTGTCGCAACGCCCGACGAATCCGACCTGTATGAAGCGCTGGGTCTGGCACTCGTGCCCGCAGAGCTTCGCGAGGGCCGAGGAGAAGTGGATCTCGCCGCGCGCGGTGCCCTGCCCCGGCTGGTCGAGCGCGCGGATCTGCGCGGATTTCTTCATTGTCACACGCGCGATTCCGATGGATCGAATACGGTCGAGCAGATCGCAATCGCGTGTCGCGACGCCGGGTACGAGTGGGTGGGCATCACGGACCACAGCCAGGCCGCGGCATATGCGGGCGGCCTCAAGCCGGAGGCCCTGCTGCGCCAGGGCGACGAGATCGACGCCGTGAACGCCCGCATCTCCGGCGTACGCGTGCTGAAGGGTATCGAGGCCGACATCCTGCAGGACGGCCGCGTCGACTACGACGAGCGCGTGCTCGCGCGCCTCGACTTCGTCATCGGCTCGATCCACAGTCGCTTTGCGCTCGGCGAGCGGGAGATGACGGCACGCATGCTTGCAGCGATGGACAATCCGTATCTCACGATCATAGGCCACCCCACCGGACGCCTGCTGCTCACGCGCGATCCGTATCCGATCGACATGGACGCGGTAATCGAACGCGCCGCCGCACGCGGTGTCGCACTCGAGATCAACGCCGACCCACACCGGCTCGATCTCGATTGGCGCTGCCTCGGACAGGCACGCTCCGCCGGCGCGGCCATTTCGATCGGCGCCGACGCGCACAGCCTCGCCGGCATCGGCAACATGGAGTTCGGTGTGGCGATGGCGCGAAAGGGCGGCCTCCGCCGCGAGGACCTCCTGAACGCGATGTCGGCCGACGAGTTCGTCG
>JBDTQV010000218.1:0-4229 GCA_039932015.1 Gemmatimonadota bacterium
GAATACGTGGGACCCGGGATATCGGCCGGTGATCGAGTCGCACGATCCGGGTGAAGGACCTGAGCGCGGCGGGCTGCTGATCGCGCCGCTCGGCCGTGGCACGTATGTGTACACGGGGCTCGCGTTCTTCCGGCAGTTGCCGGCCGGTGTTCCCGGCGCCTATCGGCTGTTTGCCAATCTGCTCGCGCTGAGTCGGAAACTCAGCCCGTGAGGGCTGGGACAAAGCCGTGGTCGCGTGCACTCGCGCTCTCTGTGGCGAGCCTCGTGGCGTGCGGCCGCGACGGCCGCACGCCGGTCGTCGTGTATTCGCCGCACGGGCGCGACCAGCTCGAGCTCATGGAGCATGACTTCGAGCGCCTGCATCCCGAGATCGACATGCGCTGGCTCGACATGGGTAGCCAGGAGATTCTCGACCGGATCCGTTTCGAAAAAGTGAATCCGCAGGCCGATGTGTGGTTTGGCGGGCCGACCACGATCTTCGATCGCGGTGTGGTCGACTCGCTGCTCGCGCCGTATCGCCCGGCGTGGGCGGGCCACGTCGGGCCGGGCGGTGTGGGGCCGGGGGACCGGTACTTCCCCGCGTATCGGACGCCGGCGGTCATCGCGTACAATCGTCGCGTGGTGCCCGCGAGCGACGCGCCGCAGGACTGGGACGATGTGCTCGATCCCAGGTGGCGCGACAAGGTGCTCATTCGCGATCCGGGCGCGAGCGGCACGATGCGCGCCATCTGGGGTCTCATCATCGAGCGCAGCATCCGCGAAACCGGGGACACCGCGCGCGGCATGGCGTGGCTCCGCCGCCTCGACGGGCAAACCAAGACGTACACACTCAATCCGGCGATCCTCGAGGAGAAGCTCGTTCGGGAGGAAGGCCTGATCACGCTGTGGGATCTGCCGGATCTTCTCATCTGGCAGGCCAAGGGCATTCCGTTCGGTTACACCTTTCCGCGGAGTGGCACGGTCGTGATCGATGACGGGATCGGCCTTGTGCGGAACGCGCGCCATACGGCGGCAGCAAAGCTGTTCATCGACTACGTCGGCAGCGAGGCGGCGCAGCTGCTCACCGCGCGCCGCGCCTTTCGCCTGCCGGCGCGCTCGGATCTGCCGCTCGACTCGGTGCCGCCGTGGGTGGCGGAAGTCGAGCGCTCGATGACCGTGGCTGATGTCGACTGGAGTCTGCTCGCGCGGGAGGGGCCTGCCTGGATGACCTATTGGGATCGCCACGTGCGCCACACGGGCGCGCGATGACGGCGCCATTTCTTTCGGTCGAGGGACTCACGCGCCGGTTCGGTGAGACCGTCGCCGTCGACCACGTCGACCTCGCGCTCACGCGTGGTGAAATTCTCGCGCTGCTCGGCCCCAGCGGGAGCGGAAAGACAACCACGCTTCGACTGCTCGCCGGCTTCGAGACTCCCGATGCAGGCCGCGTGATCGTGGATGGCGACGACGTGACGCGGTTGGCGCCCGTTGCGCGGCACTTCGGCATGGTCTTTCAACACTACGCGCTGTTTCCGCATCTCGACGTGGGGCAGAATGTGGCATTCGGCCTCGAGTCGCTGCACGTGCGCGGCGACGAGCTCACGCGCCGAGTCGCGGAGGCGCTTGCGCTGGTCGATCTGGAAAAGTTCGAGCGGCGGCGTATTTCGCAGCTCTCCGGCGGACAGCAGCAGCGCGTGGCGCTGGCGCGCGCGCTCGCGCCGGAGCCGCGCGTGCTGCTGCTCGACGAGCCGCTCTCGAATCTGGATCCGTCGCTTCGCGAGCGCACGCGGCAGGAGATCCGCGAGGTGATTCGTCGCATCGGCATCACGACTGTATTCGTCACTCACGAGCAGGATGAGGCCTTCGACCTGGGGGATCGGGTCGCGGTCCTTCGCGCCGGCCGGCTCGAGCAAATTGGCACGCCGGAGTTGTTGTACGCCGAGCCGGCGACGCCGTTTGTCGCGCGCTTCGTGGGGCGGTCGGCGTCGGTGCCGGTCGACGTTATCGGCGTGACCGATCGCGGCGCGCGCGTCCGCGTCGAGGGTGTAGAGTGGGACGTTCCACCCGCGCGCGATCGCGCGGCGCCGGCTACGGGTCCGGCCCAGCTGCTGGTGCGGCCTGAAGCGCTGTGGCTGGTGCCTGCGGCCTCAGGCGCTTTGGCCGGTACGATCGAGAGCCGGCGGTTTACCGGCACCGGTTCCGCGTATGGCGTCCGAACGTGGGGCGGCGCGATGGTAGAAGTCTACGGCGCCGCGGGCGCATGGACGGTCGGCGACCGGGTGAGCATCGTGCCCAGCCGCCGATCAGGGGGCGGGTTGCACCTCTACGGTGTGGACGCGTGAAGCGGCCGTCGTCGCCGGTTGCGTGGGCGCTCGTCGCCATCCTCGCGTGGATGGTCGCGTATCCCCTCGTGCTGGTGCTGCTGGATGCATTTCGTGGTTCGCAAGGGTGGACGCTGGAGTTCGTACGGGCGTTCGCTGCGCAGCAGACCGAATGGCGCGCGCTGTGGGGAAGCCTCTGGATTTCGGTCGCGAGTGTCGGGCTCGCTGCGGCCATCGGGGTTCCGCTCGCATTTTTGTTCGCCAGATACGACTTCCCGGGCCGACGCGTGCTGGGGGCGGTAGTCGCGCTGCCTGCGGTACTGCCGCCGCTGGTGGGCGTGCTGGCGTTTCTGTTTCTCTACGGGGAGAGCGGGTTCATCGCGCACCTCGTTCGCACCATCTTCCGCCTCGATCAGGCACCCTGGCGGTTGGAGGGCGCGGGCGCGATCCTGCTGGTGCACGCGTACTCGATGTACGTCTACTTCTATCTCTTCACGCGTGCGGGGCTCGCGTCGCTCGATGCGTCGGTGTTCGAGGCGGCGGCGAGCCTTGGTGCCGGTCGCTGGCGGACGTTCCGCTACGTCGTGCTGCCGCTGCTCCGGCCATCGCTCACCGGCGCGGCGCTGCTGACGTTCATGACGTCCCTCGCATCATTCAGCGCGCCATACATCTTCGGCGGTGGCTTTCGCGTGATGACGACGCAGATTATCGCGACCCGTCTCAATGGCAACGACTCGCTGGCGATGGTCGAAACCGTCTCACTGACGCTGCTCGCCCTGCTTGCCCTCTGGCTGCTCCAGCGCAGCGACGCCGAGGAAACGGCGGGCGCGGCGGGGAAGGGCGTGGCGCCCGAGCGCGCTCGCGTCGCGAGCCCGGCCGGCCGGGTGGCGCTCGCCGCGCTGTCGTGGTCGCTCGCGCTGGTGCTGCTGTTGCCGCACCTCACGCTGCTGCTCGTCTCGTTCGTTCCCATCGGCACGTGGACCAACGAGGCATTGCCGCCGGCATATACGATCGCGAACTACGCGACGCTCGTGCAGGACCCGGTGCGGGCGCGGCCGCTCGTCAACAGTCTCTGGATGGCATCGGCGGCTACGGCCGCGGCCGTGGCACTGTCGATCGCGGCCGGCGTCTTCTCGGTGCGCCAGCGGTCACGCGGCAGCGGCCTGATCGAGGGACTGCTCGTGCTTCCCTGGGCGGTACCCGGAACCGTGTTCGCGATCGCGCTGGCCACCGCGTTCAGTGTCGCGTCGCCGCTCACGCTGCGGTTCGTGTTGGTGGGCACGCTCTGGATTCTTCCGCTCGCCTATCTGGTCCGCAACCTCCCGATCACCGGCCGAGCGGTGCTCGCAGGCTTTCGGCGGCTGGACCCGGCGCTCGATGAAGCGGCGGCGACGCTGGGCGCGGGTCGCTGGCGCACCCTCGCGCGCATCACGCTGCCGCTCCTCCGGCCGGCTCTCGTCGCGGGAGCGACCCTGGCATTCGTCACTGCCTTCGGCGATTTCGTGACCTCGATCATGCTCTATACCTACGACACCCGACCGATCTCGCTCGAGATTCTTTCGAGTCTCCGGAATTCCGACGTCGGCGTAGCGGCCGCGTATGGTGTGGTGCTGATGCTGGTGAGCGGGCTCGTCTTCACGCTCGGCGCGGAACGCGAACGGGCGCCCACCGGATGACCGCAGCAGCCCTTCCCGCCGAGCAGGGCCAGTTTCGCCGCCTGGCGGTGCTGATCGCCACCAGCTTCGTCGACATGGTCGGGTTTTCGATCGTGTTTCCCCTGCTGCCGTTCTACGCGCTCAAGCTGCATGGAACCGCCTTCGAAGTCGGCCTGATCACCGCTGCATTTTCCGCGGCGCAGATTCTCTCCGCGCCGGTATGGGGACGGGTGTCCGATCGGTACGGGCGGCGGCCTGCACTGCTCGTCGGGCT
>JBDTQV010000219.1:0-4223 GCA_039932015.1 Gemmatimonadota bacterium
GGTAAGACGCGCGTACGTCGCGGCGAGCGAGCGGCGGCGCTCGTCGGTGAACGCGACATCCCGGCGCGGCATGACGCGTTCGGCGATTCGGAGAAAACCCTCCAGGCTGACGCGCTCATTGCTGCCACTGCCCCAGGCGAACGGCACGACGTATTTTGGCACGCCTTCGGCGCCGAACACGTTTGCGCCAGCGCCGATGACCGTTCCCGTCCCAAGCAGCGTGCCGATCGCCGTCTTCGCATGGTCGCCGATTAGGCTGCCAACGTTTTGGCGTCCGGTCTCGATCCGCTGGCCGGCCACGTCCAAGCGCACATCACCGTAGGTGTTCTTGAGATTGGACGTCGTGGTCCCGGCGCCAAGATTTACCCAGTGACCCAGGATGCTGTTGCCGACGAAGCCGTAGTGTCCCTTGTTCGCGTAGCCGATGAACGAGCTCGCCGCGATCTCGCCGCGCACGACGCAATGGGGACCGAACACCGAGTGTCGGAAAGATCCGCCCAGCACGCGCGTGCTCCGGCCGACGTAGCACGGCCCCTCGAAGCGGGTGCCGTGCCGCACCTCTACGCCCGCCGCGAGCACGATGGCGCCCTTTCGCACGTCGAACACCACGCCGGGTTCGATCGCGGCGCCGCGAGCGGCAACCAGCGGACGATCGCCGAGTACGATGGTGCCGTCAGGCAGCGGGTCACCACCCGCCGAGGCAAGTGCCGCGCAGTCATCGGCCAGCATCGTGTCCAGCGCCGTGAGCAGATCCGCCGTGCCGCGGAGCAGCAGTCCGTCCACTTCCTGGCCGCTGCCGTCGTCGGTGGGCCCGGCCCATCGCTCACCCGGCCGCACGATCCACCCTACTGTGGATCCGCCCGACGTGAGCCGGCGGGTGGCCGGCCCCGGCGTGACCGGTGTGCTCGCAATCGCGAACGCCGAACTCGCGACGACCGCCGGACCATCAACCGGCCCGATCGGCCGAATCGGCGGCTGATCCAGCTCCGCGAATGTCGCGAGCGAGCCCGATAGAATTGCGGTCGTCTCGAGGCGGAGCGCGGTCTCCCAACGCTCGCGAAGCCGCGGCACTCCGGCGCGCAGTTCCGCGACGGGCCGCACTCCGTCGAACGGCGCCCACGCAGCGCCGTCCGCACTCGGCTCGAGCAGGTAAAGCGCAGTCACGGAATGTTGCGAATCTCGTCGGGCAACGCGTCGAGCAGGTGCTTCACGTCCGCTGCATTGTGACGCGGCATGACGAGGATGCGGCCGTTCGCCTGGATCACGATGAGGTCCTTCACGCCGCTGAGCACGACTGCCTCGTCAGCCGCCCAGACGATGCAGTCCTCGGAGTCGTGTACGAACGCGTTGCCGACGACCACGTTGCCGGCCGTGTCCTTGGCGCGGACACGACTCAGTGCCTCCCACGTGCCGACGTCGTCCCATGCGAACGCGCCGCTCACCACCGCGACCGCCCGGCTACGCTCGAGCACACCAACGTCGATCGAGATCGGCGTCACATCGCGGAAGAACGCATCGATGTCGCCGCGCTCCAGCGCAGGCAGGAACGGGGCAATTTCCGGCGTGTGCGCCTCGACCTCCTTGATCAGGCGGGTCGCCGTCCACGCGAAGAGCCCGCTGTTCCAGAGGGCGCCGGCGGCCATCAGATCGAGCGCGGTCGCGGCGTCGGGCTTTTCCGAGAAGCGTGCGACGTTGCGCGCGCCCTGATCGAGCGGTCCGCCCGGCACGATGTACCCGTAGCCCGTCTCCGGCCGGGACGGCACGATGCCGACCGTCACGAGCCGGTCGTGCTCGCGTGCGCAGCCGAGCGCCTCTTTACTCGTGCGGCGGAACGCCTCGGCGTTGCCGACCGCCCAGTCGGCGTGCATCGACAGGACCTCTGCGTCGCTGTCCCGGCGCAACGCTTCGTACGACGCCCAGATCAGGGCTGGACCAGTGGATGCCGCCCTCGGCTCGACGAGAATATTTTCGCCGGGAACCCCGAGGCGCTCGCGGAGGCGCGAGGCGAGCGACGCTCCGGCGACGACAAGGATCCTCTCGGGCGGAATGAGTCCGTCCAGTCGCGTCACGGCTTCTTCCGCGGTCGACACCGGCCCCGCCAACGGCAGCAGCTGTTTGGGATTGCTGGGCGTGCTGAGCGGCCAGAAGCGAGTGCCGGACCCGCCGGCGAGCAGGACTCCCCACTTCATCGGAGCACCGTCGTTGGAAGGGTCGAGGGAGAGCGGATCGGTTCGCGAAGAAGGAAGGACAATGCTCGAGCTCGTGAGTGAAAGGGCAGGTGGATCGTCCTCTAGAGCAGCGCGCTGAGCGCCGGTGCCTGGTGACGGAGGTCATACAGCATCGGCCCAACATCTGTCCCGGCTGCTGCGACGACGAGGAGGACGTTGCCGTCGCCGAGCAACGTGATGACCAGCAGACCGCCGTCGTATTCGAATACCGAACGACTCAGCGTGCCGCGACTCGCCGTCTCGCCGAGCCGCGCGGCGGAGCGCAGCAGCGTGACTGCCAGCGCGGCCATCGCGTCGGCATCGCAGGCCGAGCGGGCGACGTGGCTGATCGGGAGGCCATCGGCGCTGACCAGCACGACGGCGTCGATCCCGTCGCGTGCAGCGAGAGCCCGAAGCAGGTCAGCCAAATCGGACATCAGGAGGGCTCCGCGGAATGGGAGAAAATTGCCTCGTGAACGTAGAGACCGGCGAGGCCGAAGTCAAGAAAACATGGCGGGTTGACCGCCTTTCGTACCGCCCTTAACCTTAGCGCCTCATGCGACCAATGCGCCCTCTCGCCGCCACCGCGCTCGCGGCCATCGCCGTTGCCTGCGGCGACCCGAATCAGCTCGCCGACGCGACCGTCCCGAACGCCGAAAAAGTGGTCACGCTATATGCCCTGACCGGCACCCCGATCGCGTCGCCCAGCGCGTACTCGATCGCGGACGGCTTCACGGTGCGGACTGACCAGGGCGTTGCCTTCGATTTCGCATTCAATATTGACGAGACGAGCAAGCCGGTGGTACTGCCGCTGTCCGTGCTCGGGCTTGGCGTGACGAGCGGGACAAACGCGGGATTTCTGAAGGCGGATGTGGCGTTTGATGCGCTTGCCATCGCGCCGTTGAATGGTTACGTCACGAGCGATACCATTCACATCGCCGTCGGTGAGCGCTACGCGGTTCGTTCGCGAGTCGTGTGCAGCACGCTCGGCGTGCCGAAGTACGGGAAGATCGAGGTCACCGCCATCGATCTCGTCGCCCGGAGCATCACACTCAGAGTGGTCTCGGACGACAACTGCGGGTATCGCGGGCTCGCGCCCGGCCTCCCCACACAGTAGACCGGCGTGATCGAGCTCAAGCGCCTGCGCCAGGACCCGGATGCCGCGCGCGCGTCGCTCGAGCGGCGGCGTGACGCGTCGTTGTCGTCCACGCTCGATGAGGTGCTCGCACTCGACCGCCGGCGCCGTGAGGTCCTCACCCGCACCGAGCAGTTGAAGGCGGAACGCAATGCCGCCACCGAGGAAGTCGCGCAACGGAAACGCGCCGGTATGCCGGCCGATGAGCTGATGACCGCGCTCAAGGCATCCGGCGAAGCGGTCAAGCAGCTCGACGCCGAAGTGCGTTCCATCGACGGCACCCTCGACGACCTCGTGCTGCGTCTCCCGAATTTTCCGTTGGCGCACGTCCCGGACGGCGATGCTGCGGCGAACCGGATCGTGCGGAGCTGGGGCGAGCCGCGGTCGTTCGAGTTCACGCCGCGGCCGCACTGGGAAATCGGGGCGGATCTCGGGTTGTTCGATCTGCCGCGCGGCACCAAGATCGCTGGGTCGGGATTTCCGCTGTTCACCGGCATGGGTGCGCGGCTGGTCCGCGCCCTCGCGAACTTCATGCTCGATCTGCACACGCAGGAGCATGGGTACACGGAGATCGCGCCGCCGTATCTCGTCAATCGTGCGACGATGACCGGCACCGGGCAGTTGCCGAAGTTCGAAGACGACGCCTACGTCTGCAACGACGGAGAGCTCTTTCTCATTCCGACTGCGGAAGTGCCGCTCACGAATATCTACCGCGACGAAGTGCTCGACGCGGCCGCACTGCCGGCAACGTTCGTCGCCTGGACGCCCTGCTTCCGCCGCGAGGCCGGCGCGCACGGCAAGGACACCCGCGGATTGATTCGAGTGCATCAGTTCGACAAGGTCGAGCTCGTGCGGCTCGTGCGTCCCGAGGATTCGCCGGC
>JBDTQV010000220.1:0-4223 GCA_039932015.1 Gemmatimonadota bacterium
CAAGCTCTCCGAGATGGACCGGTGCGGCGACGGCGTCATCCGCGCCAAGTGCGAGCGCCCGGGCCGGACCGTCGCGGTCGGCCGACGTGAGCACGGCGATCCGCGGAGTCGCGCGCCCGTAGGCGCAATCGACCGTAGCGAGAATGCCGGCGAGCACGTCATCCGCATGCTCAGCCGTCACAAGTACCGCGGCAGGCGGATCGCTCTCGGACAATTCTGCGCCACCCTCGGCCACGGCAAAGCCGGCGCGTGCCAGCGCGCGTTCGAGTCCCTCAGGGCGTGACGACGCCTCGCCGAGCAGGAGCACACGCGGGCGCGCAGGCTGCCAGTCCGGCGGATTATCCGTCAAGCGAACAGCGCATTGCAAGCGAGAAGTACATGAGCCGCATCAAGAAGGTGGAGGAGCGCCTCGGCGCTCACGTGAGCGCACAGGGCGGCGTGCATATGGCTCCGGCACGCGGCTTGGACATTGGCGCCACGGCCATCCAGGTCTTTACGAAGACACCAAACCAGTGGCGCGAGCCGCTGATGGAGGAGGCGACCTGCGACGCCTTTCACGAAGCGTACGGCACGAGCGGATTGCGCTGTATAGTGGCGCACGACTCGTACCTTATCAACCTCGCGTCGCCTGATACAGAGCTAAATGCGCGCTCCGGCGACGCTTTTGCCCGTGAGCTCGCACGCTGCGCCCTGCTCGGCATCCCCGGTGTTGTGTCGCATCCAGGCAACTATATGGACGACCGGGTGCAGGGCATTGCACGCAACGCCGCCGGCATCGCGCGGGCGCTCGAGCACGTTCAGGGTGACGTGATGGTGTATCTGGAGACGACCGCGGGCACCGGCACTTCGCTCGGCAGCACCATCGCGGAGCTCGCCGAGATTCGCGACCGCATCCCCGCTCCGCTCCAGCACCGGATCGGCTTCTGCGCCGATACATGTCATCTCTATTCGGCCGGTTACGATCTCGTCGCCAATTTCGATGGCGTGTGGGCCGAGTGGGACCGGCTCATCGGCATGGAGCACCTGCACTGCCTTCACCTCAACGACTCGAAGACCGCGTTCGCCTCGCGCCGCGACCGCCACGCGCTCATTGGTGAAGGCTCGCTCGGGCCTGCACCGTTTCAGCGGATCATGACCGATGCGCGGTTCGCCGGCATACCCAAGATCCTCGAGACGCCCAAGGGTGACGATGATCTCGTCACGAACGATCGCGCGATGCTGGCGCTCCTGAGGAGCCTGGCGTCCGCGCCGCGTTGACCGGGTTCCGGCGCTCACCCATCTTGCAGCGATGCCCAATGCAATTCTGATAGCGGCGACGCTGGCCGCGACGCTTCCGCTCCGGGTCGACGCGCAAGTCGCATTCTACGCGCGCGCAGGCGCGACGGGATCGAGCGTGCTGGTGCACGACGTCATCCGCGGGGACGTGGACACCCGTCCCGCGGTGGCGCCCACAATTTTTCTGGGGGCCAGCACACGCATCGCGCCGAAGTACGGACTCGGGCTCGAGGCTTCATTCAGCACCGGCGGGCTCCATACCGATTACGGCACCACGCGAACCGACCTCGGCACGTTGCGCGCTGGTTCGCTGCTTGGGCTGCTCGACGGTGCCATTGCCGGTCCGCTTCGCTGGCGAGCCGGGTTCGGCGCCATCCACTATTTCGCAAGCGATCGCGCCGGCATCCTCGCCGGCGGCGGCACCACGCGGCTGCTCGCGGGAGGCGGGCTCGACCTCCGGCAGGCGGTGTTCAGCGGGTGGGACCTGATGGTCTCGGGACGATACGACTTCAACCGGTTCAGCTCTCCAGCGCTTCGGAGTCTCGGCTTCACCCAGACCCAGGGCGTACAGCGGGTTTCTCTGTCGCTCGGACTCGCCCGGAGTCAATGATGATACGCCGAGCCATTCTGGTCCTCGCCGCCACCCTGTCCGCCGCGTGTGCCGACATCGGCGCGCCGCGCCGCACCGACACCTACGAGTGGCGCCGCATCAGCGGCTCGGACACATTGAGTTTTCACTGGCCGCAGAGCTATCTGCCAGTGCGAGTGTGGGCGGAAAATCAGGCGAACCTCCCCGCGTACGCCGATTCGAGCATCGCCCAGTGGCGCGCCGCATTTCTCTATCACGAGTACGACGCGGTGCAGGTCACCGACTCCACGACGGCAGACGTGATCGTCCGGTTTGGCCCGCCGCCGCCGGGCGACGACATTCTGCTGAGCCGGGGCGCGCTCGAGAGCGTCGCGCCGGAGTGTCAGGCGGCAACACTGCCCAACATCGACGTGCCGCTGCGCCTGGCTCGCCTGCCGATGCATGTGTACATGGTTCCGCGGTTCGACCTTTCCCTCCCAGCGACGCAGGCCTGCCTCGCGCTCACGCTGACGCACGAGATCGGCCACACGCTCGGTCTGTTCGTGCATTCGCCGCACCCGGAAGACATCATGTACGTGAACCCCACCGTCGCCCGGCCGAGCGAACGCGACCGCAATACGGCCCAGGTGCTCTATCACTCGCCGGCGACGATAACACCGTCGCGGAGGCCCTAGTCCACAACGGTACGGTAATCATCAATCCCGATGCAGGCCAAGGCGGCCGACGCGGAACAGCGCGCCCACGCCGCGCGGCCTAACCTCAAGTTGGACGGTGAGATGCAGGGGATACGGCGGTCTCGGAATCGATCCTGACCGGAAGTTATCCGGGCAGCCGGTTGCACGGACCGGCTAACGTGTTGATCTTTCCCGGCCTGAACGCGGCCAAGGCATGGCGGCGCTGATCCATGTGTTGGAGCGCGACTCCGGCGTGGATGACATCGTAAACATGGCGGTCATCGCGGCGGTGGACGCGCAGGAGCGCGCCCGGCATCAGGGCCGGCGTCCGGGCTGACCAGAACTTTTTTCATCCGCGCACTTGCGCGTCCGGACTCCAATGGCGACCAAGACCTCTCCCCACCGCGAGACCGAGTCACCGGTGGCGGACGGCCTCACTCCGAAACACGCCTACCGTAACTTCAGCGCACCCGAGCTCGTCGAGGCGGCGGTCCGCCGCGATGAAGGCCAGCTCAGCGATCACGGGGCCTTCACCGCCGTGACCTCGCCGCATACTGGCCGCTCGCCCAAGGACAAGTTCGTCGTCGAGGATGACGGGTCGAAAGCCGACATCTGGTGGGAGAAGAACGCGAAGATGGATCCGGCGGCGTTCGATCGCCTGCACGACGATGTTCGGGCGCACTTGAGCACGCAGGAAGTTTTCGTCCAGGACCTGTTCGGCGGCGCCGATCCCGCGCACCGCCTGCCGGTCCGGTTCGTCACGCCGAATGCCTGGCACGCACTGTTCGTCCGCAACATGTTCGTCCGGCCCGAGCCGGCCGACCTCGCCGGGTTCTCGCCGTCCTTCACCGTTCTGCACGCTCCGGAGTTCCCGGCCGACCCGGCCCGCCACGGCACTAGAACGACCACCGTCATCGCGCTCAACTTTGCCCGGCGCCTCATCATCATCGCGGGCACCCGGTACGCCGGCGAGATGAAGAAGTCGATTTTCACCGTACTCAACTACCTGCTGCCGCAGCAGGGCGTGCTCCCGATGCATTGTTCCGCCAACGTCGGTCCGGACGGTGATACGGCCATCTTCTTCGGGCTTTCGGGCACCGGGAAGACCACGCTCTCTGCCGATCCCGCGCGCGGCCTGATCGGCGACGACGAGCACGGCTGGACCGACCGCGGCGTCTTTAATTTCGAGGGCGGCTGCTACGCGAAGGTCATCAAGCTCCGGCCGGACACCGAGCCGGAAATCTTCGGCGCGACCCAGATGTTCGGCACCGTGCTCGAGAACTGCGTGATCGATCCCGCGACGCGCGCGGTCGACTACGACGCACAGTCGATCACCGAGAACACGCGCGCCTGCTATCCGATTCACTATATCCCGAACCATGTGCCGAACGGCATGGGCGGGCTGCCGAAGAACGTCATTTTCCTGACGGCCGACGCCTACGGTGTGCTCCCGCCGATCGCGCGGCTCACGCCCGAGCAGGCGATGTATCAGTTCCTGTCCGGATACACCGCGAAGGTTGCCGGCACTGAGCGCGGCGTCACCGAACCGACCGCGACATTCTCGAGCTGTTTCGGCGCGCCGTTCCTGCCCCGCCCCGCCGGCGTCTACGCGAAAATGCTCGGCGAGCGGATCGCGAAGCATGGCAGCCGGGTCTGGCTCGTCAACACCGGCTGGACCGGCGGCG